>JAZUND010000033.1:0-38206 GCA_045603965.1 Candidatus Nanosyncoccus sp.
GCATATCTCTCACTGGTATTTTTATCTAGGTTCATCCGCGATGTCCTCCGACCTGCATATTGCGTTCTCGCATTGTAGCCCCCTCTTCGTAATTAGCGAGTTTCAGCAGAGCATTTTTGCCGTAGCGATGCTTGATTTCCACAATCGCCTGCTGCAAGCGTCTATTTTTCTCATTCGCTTCCGCCTGTTTTTCGTAGTCAGTAAATAAATCCATTTGTTGTAGCGGCCTATGTATTTGGTTACCCTGCACTTTTCCGGCTACTACGTATATACGTTTCACTTTGAGTTCATGATTCACGATTTGCGCATATAGTTCCAGGACTTTTTGGCATAATAACTTTGCATCATTCGTGTATTTATTCAACGTAATAGTGCCATGCGCTGGCTTCGGGACTAAACGGCCATAGCGATCAGTATGCATGGCGCCACGATATTTACCATAATCTTTGTCGTAGCATACCGTGAGCACAAGCTGGTTGGTCATAAGATTTTTTTCAAAAAGCTCAAGTGCCAAGGAATCCATCATCTCCCAAGTCACCAGCCGCGCATCTTCATAATTATAGGCACATTTTAGCACCTGGCCAGAACTTACACCGTGATTATCGGTGTGGTATGATTTTATGTCTGCCATTCCAACTGGCTCCCAGCCCCAAGCATGGTCAATCAGCAGTTCGGCATTGATGCCAAATTCCGCATACAATTTATCAGCACCAGCTAGCGAATAGCGCGCCAAATCTCCCATCGTATTAATGCCGAGTTTTTGGAGTCTGCGCGCATAGCCCGGCCCCACTCGCCAGAAATCCGTTAGTGGTTGGTGTGACCATAGTTTCTCACGATAACTTTTTTCATCCAGCTCGGCGATGCGGACGCCGTGTTTATCAGCGGTTAGATGTTTCGCTTCTATATCCATCGCCACTTTTGCAAGATACATATTCGTCCCGATTCCTGCCGTCGCCGTAATACCGGTTTCTGCTAACACTTTGTGAATTAGCATTTCCGCAAATTCATGCGCTGTGACTTTATAAAGTTTCACATAGTCCGTCGCATCAATGAAAACCTCATCAATTGAATAAACATGAATGTCATGCGGCGAAACAAATGAAGCATAAATACCATAAATCTGCCGACTTACTTCCATGTATTTTTTCATGCGTGGCACCGCCGCGTCAAAATCTACACCATGTGCCTTAGTCACTCTTAGAACCTCATAAAGCCGTTCCCTCCCAGATAATCCTAAAGCCTTAAGCGCGGGCGATACTGCAAGGCAAATCGTTTTCTCCGTTCGTGAAAAATCCGCCACCACTAGCCGTGCCGTTAGTGGATCTAACCCTCGTTCCACACATTCCACCGAAGCATAGAACGATTTAAGATCAATCGCGATGTATATCCTACCCATTATGTCTCTATTATATCTCATCTTGTTTAGGTAGCCACCTCATTCCGCTATTGACTTTTTATCAGTTTAGATGTATCATCATAAGATGCACATTAAAAGGGGTGATCAAATTTTGAATCCAAGAATCAGAAGATGGCTGTATTTCGTAGCATTCTTCGCGTTTACGCTTTTTCTCTGTTGGCAAAATCCAACCGAGTCATCATCCATGACTAGTGGAGTTTGTCGGTTCATTCAAAGCCTGCTTGCTAGTATTGGCATCAGCGTTGAATATACGGAAGTGTTCTATCTTATCATTAGAAAAACAGGGCACGCTCTAGTCTTCGCTATTTTGGCCATCTATGGGTATTTTGCATTCAGTGCAACGATTACTGATTGGCGTAAATCTACTCTTCTGGCGGTCGTCACTTGTGTGGTTACTGCGATTTTCACCGAGTCTACTCAGCAATTTTTTAGCGGCCGCGAAACGCATTTCTTCGACGCCTGCATCAATCTACTTGGTGTATTTGTGGGCATTCTCCTAGCAATCGCAATTCAGTCGCTCAAATCCAAAATACAGCATCACCACAAACTCAAAACCGCCTAAACCAGGCGGTTTTTAAATGCGAAATGTTCTGAGGCACAACGACGCACAGTGATATTTGACTATACGCGCATTAAATTGTATAATAATCACATGAATTCCGCAGTTAATCAAGTCGCATCGCTATTCACGATACTAGGTTTAATCATTGCCGTATGCCTTTTTGTAATTGCGGGTTTCCTTTGGCTATTTTTCTGCCACGGCATAGATAAATTAAAACATCCAGACGAGTGGGTGGATAATGGGAAATCTGGTGAGCGCATCATATACAGAACTCTTATAGACAAAATCGGTGTACCAGAAAATCAGATTTTAAGAAATGTCTATATCCCGACCAAGAGTGGCAAGACATCCGAAATCGATCTCATCGTTATCTCCAAAAAAGGTCTTATTGTTTTTGAGTGTAAAAACTACGCCGGCAATATCTATGGCGATGGAAAGAAAAAACAATGGATTCAATACCTTGGAAAGAAAAAGAGTTTTTTCTATAATCCATTTCTCCAAAACCGTACTCACGTAAAAAATCTAAAAGAGTTCCTTGGCCCCGCTGGCGAAGTGCCTATTATTCCTGTCGTCACGGTAATAACCAGAGGCAAATGGAAAGTGAAAAATCTCGGTCCTGAAGATTATCTTCTTGGAATTAATTCTCACCTGAGAGATATTCTTGCCAAAATGGAGCCATCCAAACAGATTGCCAAGTATTATAAAACTATTATAGTTAAACTCACTCCATTGTCTCGACCAGACGAATCAATTCGCGAGGAACACATAAAACAGGTCAGAAAACTCAGATGAACGTTTATGCCTCCAGCCCGTATTCATGTTGTAACAAAAAATGGAGCCGCGACCGGGATTTGAACCCGGGACCTCATCCTTACCATGGATGCGCTCTACCGACTGAGCTATCGCGGCACTACATTTATTTTATCATGCTACAAACTTTTTTTCAACACGATTATTGAGTGGCGCAAATTATGAACGACTCTGTTCTTCGCTATCACTTTTGACATCTTTAATGATACGCACGATTTCTTTGCCATCATTAAGAGTGCCTCTGATATTATCTCGTGTCACCGCAGAAATTACCTCAATGATACCGGCTACGCTCGTCAACACGCCCATTATAATATAACCATTGATACTGATTGCATCCGATCCGAAAATAAAATATGGCCCCACAATTAGCTCAAACGCAGTTAAAACTAACATCAGTTTCCAACGGAAATCTTTATTTTCGCGACCCTTGTAAGCGTTTATGGCTCCTAGTACGCCATTGAGCGTAGTAAAGCCACCAGCCATCAGATTAAGAAGTTTGTTAGTAAGACTTTCATTTACTAGTAAGATGATCCCAACGCTAAGCACTGCAGCATAGAGTAAAGTTTCGGCCAGCTGAAGCAATAAGGCCTTTCTCGCAATATCCAGTTCGTTCCGCTGATCCTTCTTCAATTTGTCATAATCGGATTTAGAATATCCAATCCGGTAAACTGCCCATAACGTCAAGACGCCGCCTACAGCAGTAATTAAAATTGGCAGGGATTTAGTATCATTACCATGGCCGTTAAGCGCGGCCACAAACATCATTACGCCAGAAAACAACATCATGATCGATGATGCGAGTTTATTCTTCAAGAATATCTTATATACTGAAAAACCGCGTTTCACTAACCCATTCATACCACTATTTTAGCACAAACGGTTGATTTTTGGGGAAATGTGATATATAATAAAAATATCGCTGGAATCGTCTAGTGGCAATGACAAGAGACTGTAAATCTCTCGGCTTCGGCCTTCGTAGGTTCGAGTCCTACTTCCAGCACCATTGTGAAGAATCAGACCTATTTAGGTCTTTTTTCATCTGTTGTGGACAGGTTCTAATCAAATTAATGCATTTACGAACTAACGATCAATATGGTAATAAAAACGCCCCTTTTAGCAAGGGACGTTCTTGATTTCGGAGGAACTAACGATACATTTTTTTGAAAATGGCTTTGGTCTGTCGCACAGTATGCATCTTTGGACTTTTTCTACTAGGTTTGGCAATTAACTCATTAAAAATGCGTCGTGAATAAATTCTGAAGAAATCTTGTCCAGCCTCAATTTCGATAGCATCCGGATTAAGGTATTTCATTATGGTCCCGTAGCGTTCGCCGCGAATCAGCATTGAATTGTTGCCAACCGTTTCCCCACAAAAGCTGTCAGTACTATTGTCATAGGTAAATGCTGTGAGCAAATCTAAGAATATATACGACGTTTTGGGGTCAAGTAATCTGTGCATATAGCTCTCTGGAAAAACTAATGACCAAAATTCATCGTATGAATACTCCTTGACGGTGAATAAATGTCTATTTACAGAGTAGAAGTCAGAAAGCGCAATTGGTTTACCCCCAAGACAGTTAAAATCTAATATATACCAATCTGAGTCGTATTGAAATTTTACGAATCTATGAGTGGAACTTATTTTTCTGCTAAGAGCGGTTGAGTATATTGTTTCAGCTTCTCCAACTTGTACAACTACAAGAGTTGCGGTTTGATTGTCTTTAAGTATCATCATCGCAAGAGCAGAGGTCATAAAACAAAGACCGAGACCACGGTAATCTTTTGCCAATCTTAAGAAAAAGTTGGTTTCTGCAAGCACTGACATTCGGTGCCCGTAGAGATACATCCTATCACATAAACCATTCGTTGCATCAACGAGCGATATTGATTTCTTTTTCATGTAAAACCACCTCCGATTTTGTAATTTACGAGACTAGAGTAAGTAATTAGTCTTACTTGTATTATAACATATATATCTAAAAAGTCAATATCACACCCTAAGTTCAATCATCAAGTGCAACTTTTCTGGAGCTAAAGTAGCAGGATGAGCCATCATTCGAAGCATTCTATTCATGACCGTCCAAATGAAGTAGATAAGCTAACTAGGCTTGGTGACCTAGAAGGTGACACGATCTTGGTAAAGATAAAAAAGAACGCTTACTTACACATACGGAGCGAGTTACCGGCATCGTGAGTATTAGTCGCATTTTTGACATAACCCAAATCTTCTTCTATCAAGATTCTAACTTCGTTCACGATTCTGCACCATTAGAACATAAAATTGCCAAAATGGCAATTTTTTTATTCTAATACTCCTGACAATTTATCAAGAGTCTTTTCTTTCAGTAAATCACACGCGCTTCTTATGTGCTCGGCTGACACGCGGAGTGCCAACCGCCATCCCAGACCGCTTAGATATACGACGTCTCTTTGCGGCGTTCTCTCGTATTACTTGCTCTTCAATTCGCTTAGTAATCGCTGCGATTTCATCTGCATTTCCACCAGATTCGTAAATTGCTAACATCTGACGCAGAGTAGAAAGGCTTGGATCCAATTCGTATGCATTCTCCAGTGCGTCAATCGCTTTTTTAGGGTTGCCCAACTTTTCCTCGGCTTTCGCTAATGCAATATAACGTGCCGGCACATCACCCTCCATTTGAATTGCCTGCGTGAATGCCATCTGTGCCTTCTCGTACTCGCCAATTTCCAGATAAATCAACCCAGAATTATGTATGGATGCTGGATTATTGTCAAGTGACTGGGCAATTTCAAAACACTCTACGGCTTCTTCATACCTCTGACTCTTGGCATACAAAATCCCCAACCTATTGTATGCTGCCGCATTCTTTTCATCAAACTTCAAAATCGTCAGCAACGCTTTTTCCGCCCGAAACGGTTTCCGTTCGCGCATCGAAGTCTGCGCCACGTTCCACAACTTCTTCATCTGAGCATCATATTTCGGCGATTTCTTCTCTTCTTTCTTAGGCTTAGTCTCCATCGGAAAGAAAAACGCCAGATACACTACAAAAACCAAAATCGCAAAAACCGCAATCATAATCCTATTTTAGCATAAATCCGCCACTAAGTGCAATTTAATGTGTCCGTTTCGAGAGATTGCCTCGTAAGCCTCCAAAAATCGCGGTAGCTTCTTCAAAAACGCATCTTTCCTCGTGATAAAATACGATTTATAAAGCATCTCAATCGCCGCCGATAATACCTCTAATGCATAGGCGCGCACACCGTCTTTCTTCTTGCAAATCTCATCCGCGATGGCAGGCAACTCGCCAGGTTTCGCCACCATTAACTTTTTCGCCAAATCTTTAACTTTTGCATCCGCAGTAATCCCCCCCTCCGCTGACCACTTTTGTCGCATGAAATATATTTCCGCTCGTGATAAAATCGTCGGTAAAAGTCTTGACGGTGAGTCGGTCACCAAGACAAAATGCACTTTATCTCCTGGTTCTTCCAAATTTTTCAAAAAAGCGTTCGCAGCTTCTTCACCTAGCGCGTCCGCCGGCCGTATAATAATATATCGATCTTCCACTTGTTTGACCGCAAGTCTCGCAATTACGTCGCGCACTTGCTCAATCGTAATCGTTGTTTTGTCCTCTGGCTGCAAGATTAGGGCATTTTTGATTGTGAAATCTACCGTCTTTGGCATCACAAAAATTGCCGTTCCTGTTCGCTTAGCAATTCTTTCAATCTCCTCCGGCGAGTCAAAGAACATTATTCATCCTTATTTATCGGAACTTTACTAGGCGCTTCGTTTGCGGCTTCAATTTTAATTTTTGCCTCAAATTCTTTCGGCATTGGCACTTCAAATACTGTCCTTTTTCCGCCGGGGAGAGTAATTTCTAGGGTGCCTGCATGTAGGTATAACCTATCCGCTGGTTCTCCACCATATACCACATCACCCATAATCGGATGCCCAAGATATTTCATGTGCACGCGAAGTTGATGCGTTCTCCCAGAAGTTGGTTTAAGCTCCACTAGCGAGTGCTCATCATCGGTTAGTATCACTTTATAGAACGTTTCAGATTCCTTGCCGCCCGCATCTACTCGGAAAGTCGTCGGGCGCTTTAAATCTCTCGCAATCGGCAAATCTATCCTTGCTGCATCCAATTTCGGACGTCCGTCAATTACCGCATAATAGGTTTTGTGCGTTTTTCTATCCTGAAACTGTTTCTTTAAAAATTTCTGCACTTCTGTATTTTTTGCAAGAATCATCACACCAGAGGTGTCGCGGTCCAAACGATGCACGATCAGCCCATAATCCGCCAAAGTCTTTTCTGGGCAATATTCCCCCTTCGCCATTGACAACAGCCCCGCCGGCTTATTCACCACTAGCACATTTTCGTCTTCATAAACCGTTTCTGGCACTAAATCCGCATTCTTGAGCTCCGTTGGTACTTGCAAATCAATTTTCACTCCCCGCGGGAACTTCTGATTCGCCTTCCGCGCCGGCTCCCCCTCCACCGTCACGAATCCTAGCTCAATAAATTTCTGCAAAGATGACCGATTGTAGCTCTTATAAATCTCTGTCATCAAAATATCCAGTCGCACCTTCTCTGGCGCCGCCTCTGCCTCCGGTAAAACTGTATCCCCATTAATCACCCGCGACATCTCCGGTTTACTAAACTTCTTCCCTGTTCTAATCATACTCAAATTATACCATAACTTAGTTTAAAATATCACCCCAAGCCACCACATCGCTATATTTACTTATTATATCACACTTGACCACATTTGTCAATCATGATACAATAATTGTATCAAGGGGCGCACATTTAACATCTATAAGGAGGGTTAACTATGGATCGGGAACTTCAGGAAACTTTATTCGCTGAGCAAAAAACCTTACGCGCTAAGCAAAAGGCTTCCCGCACTAGAGATACTGACACCATGACCACTTTTATTCGCGGTTTTTGTAGCGACAAGCACAACCCCAAGACCGAGACTCTGCGCGCCCTCGGCTATATGCGTAAAAAGCATAAAGACCAGACCCGCCAGAGTGGCGAGCCCTACATCGTTCACCCACTCTCGATGGCTTGCCTTGCTATCGGCCTCGGGCTTTCGGACGACAACCTACTCGCTGTCATCCTACTTCACGATGTCTGCGAGGACACCGGCACCGCCGTCAGCGATCTCCCCATGAACGAAGCTGTCAAGCACGGTGTCAAGTACATGACCATCGAGCGTCAGCCGAGCGACCTCGACAAAGCTGAGACCAAGCGCCATTACTACTGGTCACTTTTGGAGGACAAGAACGCTTTGCTCTGTAAAGCCTTGGACCGCTACTCTAACCTCACCACTATGATCGGCGTTTTCGACCACGAGCGCATCAAGAAAAATCTCCTCGAGACCCACCAGCTTCTCATGCCGGTACTCAAAGAAGCCAAGGAGATTTACCCCGAGTACGCCAACGAAATCTTCGTCCTGCGCACCCTGATTCGCAATTTCAACGAAAATCTCGCCATCGCTCTCGGTATCGACCTGTACGGTGAATGACCCCCCTGCACCCCCAGATAATCTGGGGGTATTTTATTTTCGCCCTACCGCCACCTAGGCCCATCTTAGCACCCTACACGCCAGTATTTTATCTCAGCCCTACTGCCTTCTGCACCTCATACAATTTCGCATTCGCCACCTCGTTCGCATATTCCTCACCAGCTTCAAGTAGCTCCATCACTTGCGCATCGGATACCCCAGCCAGCTTCTCCTGAAATTCCGTTAGCATCGTCGCTACGCTCGAGGCCACCTGCTTCTTCAGCTCCCCATATCTAGTCTCACCCGACCACTTCGCCACCACTTCGGAAAGCGGCACCCCAGTCACCAGCGCCTCGATAGTTAGCAAATTTGACACCCCCGGTTGATTAAACATATCAAATTTCACCTTCCCTAGCGAATCAGTTGTGGCGCTCATAATTTTTTTCGCAGCTCTCGCCGGGTCGTCATCCAGCATGATTTTTGAGTTCTCCGCTACTGTAGATTTGCTCATCTTCTTCTCCGGATTCAAGAGATCGCGAATCCGAATTCCTTCGCTTACCCCCATAAACTCTATCTGCTCCGCCGTCTTTACTGGCACCGTAAACACCTCGCCGTATTTGTTATTGAAGCGCGTAGCAATATTTCGAGTCAGCTCAATATGTTGGAATTGATCCTCGCCAAGTGGAATATACTCCGCCGAGTAAAGCAAAATATCCGCCGCCATCAGTACGGGATAATCAAAAATCCCCACATTGCAACTCGCTTTGCCCTCCGATTTCTCCTTATATTGCGTCATCCGCGACATCTCCCCCATCGTCGCCGTACAGTTTAGAATCCAGCACAACTCTGAATGTGCTGGTACACGACTCTGTCTATAAATGTGCACATTCTTATTCATCTCAAGTCCCGCTGCCAGGTAATACTTCAATGTCCGAATCGTATTCTCTCGTAAATCTCCATCTACTTCCGAAATAATTGAGTGCAGATCCGGCACGAATATATTAACAATATAATCACCCGAGTGTGCATTTGCGAGCCGCACCATGGGTAGCAAAGCGCCTAGGTAGTTTCCGAGCGTCAATACTGAATTCGCCCTAATTCCAGTCAAAATCGTTTTCATACTTTTATTTTATCATACACTGTGCTAAAATTAAAACACTGGGGTGTTAGCTCATTTGGTAGAGCGCTTCCATGGCATGGAAGAGGTGAGGAGTTCGAGCCTCCTACACTCCACCATTTTTTGTACTGCAATAATATGGCTCGAACCTCCGGTGCGAGCCTCCTACACTCCACCATGAATTAAAGAAAGAGCCTAGAGCTCTTTATTTAATTCCTGGCAATTAGTGTGGGGGCTTAGTTTCGTAAAATAAAACTAAGCCCGCTGCACTGCTATTTCACTTCCACAAACTCCGGCAAAGTTTTAATCACGAAATACATCGGCGAATTCTCCACCACTTTTCCAGTAATCACGATTCTATCCCCATCCTTTGGATAAACAATCGTGTCATCCCCCTCAATGATGAATTGTGTACCAATCTTTTGCGAACCATCAGCATCGGCCTGAACTACGCTATAGCTTGACATTGGATGCGAAACTATACCGTCAATCTTTACGACTTTACCGGTTGCATAGCCATTCTGAATGTCTTTCGAAAGCGTAGCCATTTCGTCATAATCGCCATATTCCACTTCTACATCAACCGTTTTTAAATCGGAAGCTGTTAGCTTATCAGTAGTCTGCGAGGTATTGCCGTTATCGGCACCTTTATCACCTTTGCCTGCATTTAATCCTATGATGGCACCAACGACAATCGCTACGGCAACCACCGCAACACCAATGCCGATATATAAGTTTTTATTTGATTTTGCCATAGAGTACTCCTTATTTATATTTTCAGTATAGCATAAATAGTACTCAGCAGGTCAATAGCTGGGTGCTATTTATCCGAATTCTTATTCGAATCGTTGTCGGATTTTCTATCCGACATTTTGAGTGCATCTAATCCGTATTTGCTATTTATGATATTTAGATCAATAAATTTTTCACCAGAATAGCCGTTCAATGTGCCTCTATCATTATACTGCCAAACCAACCAGTTCTCACCTACGTCTATCCAAACCGGGTAGAACACGTTGCGCGCCCATCGCGGATATTCCGCAAAATCCTCCGCCAAATACTTATCCCAGTAGTCTTTTTGTGAATATATTAACGGTTTCACACCATATTTTTCTTCCACTACCGCCATAAACGCCTTGAGCCCTCGCACGACATCGTCTTTTGCTGGTGGATTTTTCACTTCTTCCGTTGTAAGTTCCATGTCCACTGCCGGGATTAGTCGCCCGTCAAGTTCGCCCACCGTAGCAATGAAGTTCTCGGCCTGAGTCGCACCACTTGAGCCATAAGAAAAATAATGATACGCACCAGACACCACCCCAGCTCTATCCGCTTCTGACCATTTTTCGGCAAATGACGAATCGACATGTGAGCTTCCCTCTGTAGCTTTGATATAGGCAAATTCCACATCTTGCTTTTTCAGCTCCTCAAAATCCACGTTTTCTTGATAGGAGGAGACATCCACTCCTAAAGTTTTACCACCCACAAACCAGTTATTGACATTGATTTGTCTATCGCGCACCGCGATAAATCCCCAGAATCCCAACCCGCCAAGGATGGCTACTGTAATCAAGAATCCGAGTAGCTTTTTCATAATACTATTATATCTGCACTAGCTCGCTAGAGTCAAGATTGTGGTCGTTCATTGCTACGCTAATAATTTGAGGATTCTCATAGGTATTATAATAATATGTCTTAGTGGCAGAAGAATATCCGCCGGTGTAAATTGTCAGTTCACACTTTCCGTCACCCATTTCGGCCGCACCATCAATCATGGCCACACCAGTCAGCGTATGGAATAAACGCGACACGTTCTCCTCCTCGGTGGATTTTACTGGGTAATGCGTATTAAGGTATGCTGCACGAACAAATCGTGAGGGAGAATAGTAGTCGCCAGGAATACCGCGCATCAGTGACCCAGAGCCAAATGCCGTCATTCTGGTTCCGCGCCACTTCACTTCCTTTGGCATTTGCGGGAACAAGTTGAGATAATTGCGTAAGTTTTCTTTATGCCAACCATAACCAGGTTGGTTGGTAAGCACATCTACGTCGTTATGATAAATCTCCATACCACTCGCCGTGTATTCCACTACGATCGAACGCTTTGCATCGCCAATAATAAAGTGTAGTTGCGAAACTGGGAACTGTCCGTTGATTGGTTTTGCTACGATAGCAACATTCCTCAAAGCTTTTTCCGCCTCGTCAACAGTCTTGAAATTCATTACAAGCCACAATGGGAATTCGTAAGCGGCAACATTGGTTTTGCCATCAATTGCCTCTGGTGCATAGGATGCATAACCTGGGAAGTTTAGACCAGCCACGGCAAGACCCGCTTCGTTCGCGCAGTCAAAATAAAGTGGTGTATTCTCTACCACAATCGCCATCCCGATAATAGCGCCCTGTTGTGGCTTCATTTCGCCGAGAAATGCAGATTTATATGAATAGCCACGTGGTGTTAGCACGACCCTTTGACCGTAGCCGGTAGACCAGTCAAGGTTTCTCCCGAAATACATATTTCCATTATCGTCACCAAAACGCACGCCTGTGCACATATCCAAACTCCTTATGTTATAAAATCATTATAACATAAGTGTTTAAAATATTAGCATAACTAATTAGCGAATATCACTAAGCGTTTTGAACTTCCAGCATAACAAGTCATAATCGCCATCCGATAGCTACTGCCATCAAGCGTTGCCTTTACGATTGGATTCATTTTGGTAGCTTCACCGTTATACCACAGATACTTCGGTTCACTTGGGTCATAATCATACAGCCGATAATTCGTCACCGTATAATATTCTGTATTTCCATCCATGGTTACTGAAAAAGCCATACCAAGAAGCCACCCACCGTCGTATGCTGAATCAAGGAATCCAAACACATTCCACGAGTTATGACCGTAGATAAACTTACCCGTCTTATAATACCAAGCTAGTGCCGCCGACCCCGCATCTTCACCAGTCGTATCGGTATAAGCCAAATCAACATACCGCCCATTTATCGTAATATTATTGGCTGGCGCATAATAGACCGGCTCTTCGTAAACAGGTTCTTCATAGATCGGTTCCTCATATGTCGGCCCTTCATAAACCGGCTCCGCATAACCAGGCTCTTCCTGTGCTGGCTTCGGTTCTGGCAAAGGAATAGTTTCGACAATTCCGGCATTATCTAGCCCAGTTACAGCTACCGAATCAGAAGCAAAAGGAAGCTCAGGATTTGCAATAATCCCGATGAAACTTGAAATTAGTACGATAAATAAGCCTTTAAGTGGCTTCATGATTAACTCCCAAATCAATTACTTGACTCCATTATAGCACAACTTGGTTATTTTGTCAAGATATGATATAATATAAAGCAGTATCCAAGGGGGTGCACATTAAAAAGGAGGTTATTTATGAAGCTCAAATCCCTAGCAGATATGTTTCGCGAATATTCCCGTATCATGGAGGCAGAGTCCGCCTATAACCCCGCCTGCAAGAAGTTAAGTACTTATGCATCGGACATTTACCGTGACAGCAAATATCTTGCCGAAATTGCCCGTTCGTGTCTATTGCCCCGTGGCTGGTGTGCTAATTTCGGCTTAGGTGGAAGCGATAACTTCGTCAACGAATCCGTTGGCGCTCACACCTACCTAATGTCGACTCTGGTTGATTTGTTTTTAAGAAGTGACGCAGGGCGAGACTTTATCCGTGATGGTTTTACCGAGGACAGCTACACTTATCAGGAAATCATGGAGGCCATTCGCCTGCATGATTTACCCGAAAATACCATCGGCGATTGGCTGGACAATTCCACTCGTGACGAAGCTAAAAAAATGGCGTTAGAAGACGATTGGTACACCGCTTTTCATGACAGCTATGGTCTCTGTCAGCGTGGCCTCTACGACGAGGCCGTCAAAATCCTGATCGATATGCGGAATAAGGATCATCCGACAGGACGCCTACTTTTCACGGCAGACAAATATTCTCTGATCATCACCACGCTCACCTGTGACCGGCTTGGCCATTCGCCATCAATGAAGAAAGACAGTCCTGAGGCTGCCGGACGCGATCACGAGGAAATGGATTATTGCGATCATCGCGAGAACGGCGTTTTTAGCGCCAGCGAAATGTTCACAATCGACATCCTGCGCCTCCGCAAACTTTATCAGTTTGACGACACTGGCTATTTCACGGCAATTTTGGTAATGTTTACCCTGATGACTAAGGGTCGCTGGTATGACTGGCGCAATAAGAATTACGAAACCGACGACGATTAACCCCCCTTACTCCCCGAATTTTACATTCGGGGATTTTTTTGCTACAATGAAAAAAAGTGGAGGAAACATGAGCAAATTTGATGAGCAATACCTTGACCTTTGCGACAAGATTTTGCGCGAGGGCGAGCGGGTGGTAAATTATTCCGATAAGACCAATTCCAAGCGTAGTCGAAGGGCGGCATCTACCATGCCGAACCATCTTTCGCAAGCCAAGCAAGGCTCTGCCACTATCCGCATCCCACACTATGTGCTAGAATTTGACTTGCAAGAAGAGTTTCCGATCTTGACCACCAAATTCGTCGCTTTCAAATCCGCCGTGCTAGAAATGCTCTGGATCTGGCAAGTTCAAAGCAACCGCGTGGAGTGGCTTCGTGAGCGTGGCGTGAAAATCTGGAATGAATGGGAGATAGATGCAGACGGTAACTACATGGGGCGCAATATCAACCAAATTTACGCAGAGCTCCACGCAGGCGAGCCAAGAGAAGATTTTGCTCACACTATTGGCACCGCCTATGGCTGGGTTGTTCGCAAATATCAATTGACTCAGAGCCTAATTGAAACTTTGAAAAATGACCCTGCTAACCGTCGCATGGTGATGAGCCTTTGGCAGAACGAATGGCTGCCTACCGCCGCCTTGCCAAGCTGTGTTTGGAGCAACGAATGGATTGTCTCTGGCGACCGTTTGAACATTATGGTTCATTCCCGTTCCAACGACGCTCCATTGGGACTGCCTTTCAATATTACACAATATGCCGTTTTGTGCCACCTGATTGCGCAGTCAGTCGGCTTAAAACCGGGCAAAATGACCTATACGATTAGCGACGCGCATATTTATGAGAACCAAATTGACGGCATCAAAGAGCAAATTCGTCGTCGCGACGAAAAAATGGCCAAAGATGGCGCGCTTTTCCCTGCTCCGAAACTTTGGATTAACCCAGAAATCAAAGATTTCTTTGCTTTTGATAATTCCAAAACACTTAAAGACATCAGGCTGGAAAATTACGAGCATCAAGGTAAAATCGCCATGCCGGTTACGGAGTAAAAATGTTTAGTATTATAGCGGCTATCGGCAAAAATCGTGAACTCGGCAAAAACGGCCAGCTCATTTTTCACATCAAAGAGGATATGCGCTTCTTTCGTGACACCACAAAACACCACGCTATTCTGATGGGACACAAAACTTGGAATTCCTTACCGGGTAAATTGCCTGATCGCGCCAACATCGTCGTTTCTCGCCACGAGGTAGACGGTGCCGACGAAACGGTTACGAACCTCTCAGAATATATTGCTAGGCACAAGGATACCGACGAAGAGATTTTTGTTATTGGAGGTGGTATGCTGTATTTTGAACTTCTGCCATACGCTAAGACGCTATACCTGACCGAAGTTGATTCTACTGACTCCGATGCTGACACCTTTTTCCCCGAATTTGACAAATCACGCTATTCCAGAGAAATAATCAAGAAAGGAAAGGAAGATGATCTAACCTATACCTTCGCAAAATATACTATATTATAATCTGGTGGGTGACGGACTTAGAGGGGGACCCCCGCGGAGCTTGCCGACGTGGGGGAGGAAAGTCCGGCAGGACCCACCCAGAATGAAAGGAGTAATTATGAAAGATTTAGTATTTGATTTAATCAATCAGGAAAAGACTCGTCAGAGCGAAGGTTTGGAGCTTATCCCAAGCGAAAACTACGTTAGCAAAGCAGTGCTAGAAGCCATGGGTTCAATTCTTACGAATAAATATTCTGAAGGCTATCCGAGTTTTGAAGGCGTGCCAGGCTGGGATGAAGATAAAATTGCAGAAAAAGTTTTGCCAAATTATCGTTATTATGGTGGTCAAACTAATATAGACCGCATTGAACGCCTCTGTATTGACCGCGCCTGTCGTTTGTTTCATGCTGACCACGCTAACGTTCAACCACATTCTGGTGCTCAAGCGAATAATGCCGTGTATTTTGCGTGGCTAGAACCAGGTGATACTGTACTCGGTATGTCTTTGCCTGCCGGCGGCCACCTTACTCATGGCGCGCCAGTAACTCTTTCGGCACACATCTATAATTTTGTAGGTTACGGTGTAACTGACGATGGCGATATTGATTACGCTGATATGGAGCAGAAGGCCCTAGAACACTTGCCAAAGATTATTCTGGTCGGCTATTCTGCCTTCATGAAAGTGCCAGATTTCGCCCGCATTGCCAAAATTCGCGACGAAGTTGCGAAGAAGGCTAGTCACGAAGTGCTACTCATGGCTGATATGGCACATGTAGCGGGACTCATCGCTGGCGGCGTTCACCCAAATCCGCTAGACTTCGGCTTTGATGTGATGACCACTACTACCCACAAAACTCTCCGCGGCCCTCGTGGCGGTCTTATTCTGAGCAAAGGCAATGTTGCGTCACCCCTGAAAAAACCCGAAAAGACCTTAAAGAACATCCCTATTTTAATTGACCGTGCCGTATTCCCCGGCACCCAAGGTGGCCCGCTTGAACATATTATCGCTGCGAAGGCGGTGGCATTTGGTGAAGATTTGCAACCAGAGTTCAAAGATTATGCTCAAAAAATCGTTGAAAATGCCAAAACTCTCGCCGAAGAGTTGAAACAACGCGGCTTCATCTTGCAGGGTGGCGGAACTGAGAACCATTTAATTCTCGTCAATGTCAAGGATAGCTTCGGATTTGATGGCAAACTTTATGAAAAGGCCCTAGATATGGCCGGTCTCACACTTAATGCTAATTCTCTGCCACATGATAAAGGCGCCGCTTTCCGTCCATCTGGTGTTCGCCTTGGCACTCCAGCCATCACCACTCGCGGTCTCGGTAAGGCAGAAATGAAAACACTGGCTGGTTGGATGAAACAAGTAGCTGATATTTGCACGAAAGCCGAAACGGAAGCCGAGCTTAATAATTACGCCGAAGACCTTGCTGTCGTTAAAAAGGAAGTACGCACTCTGGCATTAAAATTCCCTGTACCAGCGCTCTAATTTGTGGTATAATAATGGCATTGGGGTATTAGCTCAGCTGATAGAGCGCCGCATTCGCATTGCGGAGGTCGCGGGTTTAAGTCCCGCATACTCCACCAGCCTAGGAAATAATCAATAATCCAAAGTCTACTTTGGATTATTTTATAGCTATTGACTTTTTAACATAAATGTGATATAATTAAGACATGGTATTAGCATAAGCTTGCTGATAGAACCTTAAGATTACTTTATAGACGACGGTCTTTAAACGTTAGGAGTTTGTCATGGCGTTCTTTGAAGAAGAAGGTTTCTGCCCCTCCTGTTCCTCGTTCGGCGATTATCCTGCCGAAAAGAAAAACGGCGCTACGCGTACCATTATAGACATCCTGAATGGTCGTCAGAGTCTGATGGTCTATGCGCCCGAGTGTAAGTCCTGGTTTGATGAGTATCCGTCTATCGTGGATGCGATGTTCGGCGGCGATGGTATTCTTGGTATTCAGCTGGCTACCATTATCGCACGCGCCGTTCCGGGATTCAATTTGCAGAATCGCACCGGTATTCGCAAAATCAGACTCATCGACTGCCTGAACCCCACCGACCTTGACCCTGAAGTTTTTTATGATCCCACGCGCGGCGACGATGAGAACTGGCAGTTCTTCGTAGACGGCAGGGCCTCCTTTCAGAATCCCATTCGTGAAACTGAAAGTCGCATTATCGTCTATGACTCAAGGTATGCGATCGTCATGGTGGACGTCGCAAATCACGACCTCGTGATTCGCCTGCTCCGCATCCCCCCTAGAAAGTAATCGCATATTATTGACCCACAGATTTGTTCTGTGGGTTTTTATATGATAAAAATCCCCCTTAGCGATACCGAGGGGGATTGGGTGGGAGTGAGTATTAAAATAAAGGTTCTTCCATAGTTAGCACTCTATTTAGCCAGGGGAACTTAGCGCCACGTACGTCAATTGTGGAAACGTTTAGCAACGACAGTGTGGGGTCGACGATTTCTGGTGGGTAATTTTTAATCTGTTCCACCATTTGTGCCGCCCAACAGTCCGTGGCGCAGGTTGATTCGATGATCTTCATCGTGCGACTGTCTCGTTCAGTGATGTTGGGCTTATTGGTGATATATCCGCAACAGCCATGTTTCTCAAGATATAAAAGCGTCAATACCGCCTCCAGTTTGTCTAGTGTAAAAAGCGCCTTGCCTCTGTGGGTGTCCTTGCTCTGAAAGTCATCAAATCTGTTCATCAAACGAAAGGCAGTTACCTGCAAATATGCTTTGGCGAAATGCTCTATGATAGCGCGTTCCTCGGCGTCATTTGTACCATGCAGAGTGTTGCCGTCGTCAGGGATGTCTACCGTTTCACCAGTATCGTGAATAAGACCAATAATGGTAAAAAGCCATTTTTCGTAGTTTGTGACTGCTCCTTTTGCAAGATGATCTGAACCGGTTTTATCGAAATAGCCTGCCTCGAAGAAAAAATCTCTGTAGTTATTTGCGAACACCGAGCATAGCCAGGCCATTTTAGCCTGATGCTCAAGGTCGCTTTCGCCTCGTCTGAAAAATGTTTCTCTAATCAACTCGCTTTCGTTAGAATTACCGTTAAGTATTGGCGACTCAGCAGCCCCAATCAAAAAATGACCACTTCTCAGCACGAAGCTGTGTTTGGCGTAAATCTGATAACTTTCCCATATCCGCCTACTCGCTTCGTCGTATTGTTTTTTCAAAAAAATCACTCCTTTTTAAAGTACTCCCACCAAAAACTAATTATAACATCAAAATAAGCCCATTTAAAGGGCTTATTTTGCGTTGCGGACACAACAAACGTATTAACGCTTGCTGAACTGCTCTTTCTTTCTCGCTGAGCGAAGACCGTACTTTTTGCGTTCCTTCTCGCGTGGGTCGCGTGAAGTAAAACCAGCTTTCTTCAACACTGGGCGAAGATCTGGTGCTTCAAGTACAAGAGCTTTAGAGATGGCGAGCTTAATCGCATCTACTTGACCAGCGAGACCACCACCTTTTACTAAGATAGTGATATCGTAGTCTTTCTGCTTTTCAGCAAGTGCTAGGGGATCAGTTACCTCGGCAAGATAAGTCTTGTTACCTGAAAGATATTCAAGTGCCGACTTACCGTTGATGGTAATTTCGCCTTTCCCCTTATAGAGACGTGCAGTTGCGGTCGCAGATTTACGACGACCAAGTCCGTAGATATATTTCTTCGTAGCAACCATTACTTAATCTCCTTTGGATTTTGTGCTGCATGAGTATGCTCAGCTCCGTCAAAGACGCGAAGACGAGCTAGTCTATCTGCAGCGAGTTTATTCTTCGGGAGCATTCCCTTAACGGCTTCACGAATTGCCACAGAAGGATCTTTTTCGATTACTTCTTCAAGCTTAAGTTCAGTGAGACCACCTGGGAAGCCACTATGACGATAATATTTCTTCTGAATCATCTTGTCGCCAGTAACCTGCAAAAGTTTAGCATTGGTCACAATTACGTAATCACCATTATCAATGTGTGGAGTGTAAGTTACTTTACTCTTGCCCATCAATTTGTCAGCGATTACGACTGCCAATTTGCCAAGTGGCATAGTGGAAGCGTCAATTGTCCACCATTCGCGACTGATTTCAGAAGCTTTTTGAGAATAAGTTTTCATTATTTATCCTCCTTCTTAGCTTCAGCTTTCTTGTTGGCTTTAGCCGGCTTCTTAGCCTCGGTCTTTTCTTCTTTGACAGGCTCGGCAATTTCAAATTCGTCTACAAATGAAATTGTACCCATCTCTGAATTATCACCACGACGGTATCCTGCATGCTCAACGCGTAGATAGCCAGAGTTACGCTTCACTTGTGGTGCGATAATGTCGCAAAGAATCGTAGCGGCTTCTAAATCATTGAGGCGCGCAATCACGAGACGGCGAGAAGCTAAATCACCTTTCTTAGCTAGGGTAACTAACTTTTCAGCCATCCGACGGATTTCCTTAGCCCGTGCGAGTGTAGTTGTTATAGTTTGGTATTTGATTAGGGAGCACATCAGCCCACGCGTGAGTGCTTTGCGCTGGTCAGTTTCCCGACCGAACTTCCGCCCTTTATATCCGTGGCGATGCATATTAAATATTTAACTCCGTTAACTTTTCTTTAACTTCGTCTAATGCCTTTTGTCCGAAACCTTTCAAATCTTTCAAATCACTTTCTGAGAGAGTGACAAGGTCACGAACGGTCCTGATATCATTATTGATTAAAGCATTAGCTGTGCGTGCGGACAAATCCAACTCTTCAATAGGTAGTAAGAGTCCAGAATCATCCTCTTCTTTATTGGCTCCTGGTGCCGGGGTTGATTCAACCTTCGTGCTACCAGCAAGCGCAGTATATTGATTGACGAGAATCGCAGCTGCTTCCTCGAAAGCTTCACGTGGTGAAATTGTACCATCGGTTTCAACCGTGAGGGTGAGCTGTTGCAAATTCGTATCTTGACCCACACGCGTGTTCTCTACTTTGTAACGAACACGAAGCACTGGAGTGAATACCGCATCAACTGCAATCATGTCTGAATGCAAACGATCTTCTGATGCTCTTTCAATCGTCAGATAACCACGTCCAGACTCCACCACAAAGTGCATTTTCAGTGTGTACTTTGGATCATCGATATGACAAATCACTTGGTTAGGATTTGCAATTTCTACTTCGCCGTTCAATTTAATATCACCCGCTACCACCCGCTTATCACCATCTTTTTCAGACTGGTCAGAGCCTTTAATTTCGAGTGAAAGCTCTACTGGTGCATCTGTGTGCATTTTGAAACGAATGTTCTTGAGGTTTAGCATAATGTCAACGACATCTTCGCGAATGCCAGGAATAGCGGTAAATTCGTGAGTAGTGCCCTCAATGGAGAATGCCGTAATCGCAGCACCTTTTACGCTCGAAAGGAGCACCCTACGCAAAGAATTACCGAGCGTATTGCCGTAGCCATAATAAAGTGGCTTAATTACGAACTCTGCGCTGGTATCGCTAAGTTCCCTTACTTCAGCGAGATTTGCTTCGTGAATATTTTTCGTTGTCATCTAGTCCTCCTTAACGTGAGTAGTACTCAACGATTAGTTGTTCATTAATGCCTGCTTCCGCTTCTTCACGCTTTGGAAGACCGGTAATCTCAATTTTCATCTTCTTACCGTCGGCTTTGAGCCAAGAGAGAGGAGTAGCTGATGCTGCCCCCATCACATTCGGGAGGTTTTTGAAGTATTCTGATTTCTGCGATTTTGGACGTACTTCTAGAACATCACCCGGGTTCAAACGGATTGATGGGATATCAATTCGCCGACCGTTCAGCAAAAAATGTCCATGTGAAACCAATTGACGAGCTTGGCGACGAGTTGTTGCAAAACCTGCACGGAAGACGACGTTATCTGCGCGTCTCTCGAGGAATTCGAGCAACTTTTCGCCTGTCAGGCCTTCGGCCTTTTGCGCTTCACTCATTAGCTTAGCGAATTGCTTCTCAAGAAGTCCATAAGTGCGACGCACTTTCTGCTTCTCGCGAAGCTGAGTCAGATATAGGCTACCACCACGTACGCGCATATCGCCGTGTTCGCCTGGAATACCAGACTTTTTGGCCATCACCTTGTGAGCCTTTGGCGCGAGAGCATAACCTTCGCGACGGCTCTGTTTAACAATTGGAGAATTATCGCGTGCCATTACGGTTTCCTTTCTCCCTTCGGACGCACGCCACCGTGCTGGATAGGGGTTACATCTGTAATACTATCAATCTTAATTCCTACAGTTGAAACTGCACGAATTGCCGCATCACGACCAAGACCAATTCCGGAAACGTACACATCTACGGAATTTAGCGCGTGGTTTTTCTTAGCAATATCGAGTGCTTTCTCTGCCGCTACACCAGCTGCGAAAGCGGTGCCTTTCTTGGAACCACGGAAACCATTGGCTCCCGCTGAAGATGCTGAAAGCACGGCGCCAGTTTTATCGGTGACGCTAATAATTGTATTGTTGAAGGTCGCCTGAATATGCACAGCACCGCTGTTAACAATTCTTTTGCCCTTCTTTGCAGCCTTAGTTGCCTTTGGAGCTTCTGCGGCCGCATCAGTAGTTTTAACTTCTTCTGCCATTTTATACTCCTATGTCTTACTTGCTGCCTTAGGTTGTGCACCACCGACCGCGATCGCCTTACCCTTGCGAGTACGTGCATTCGTACGAGTACGCTGGCCGTTGACTGGTAATTTAGCCTTGTGGCGGATACCCTTGTAGGAATTGATATCCTTTAAACGTTTGATATTATTGCTCACGAGGCGCCTCAAATCACCCTCAACATGATATTTCGCGGAAATAATGTCGTTGATTTTTTGTTCGTCAGCCTCGGTGAGATCTTTCACCCGAGTGGTAGGCTCGATTTTAGCCTCCGCAAGGATTTTCTTGGATGTTGTGCGACCAATTCCGTAAACATAAGTAAGAGCAATCCATACTTGCTTATCGGAAGGAATCACAACACTAGCTATTCTAGCCATATATTTTAACCCTGCCTTTGCTTATTCTTAGGTTTTTTCTTGTTGATAACACGAAGCACACCTTTGCGGCGTACGATGATGTCATCTGGCGAAATTTTTTTAACACTTGCACGTACTTTCATTGTGTTAAAACCCTTTCCGTTAAGTCATATTTTCTAAACATCTATATCTGCAACCAGAGCAGTCCTACCTGCCCTCACTTTGCAAATACCAAATGTTGTAAAAAATACAACAATTAATATTAATCTTTGAGTCGAAAGCTGATTCTACCCTTTGTAAGATCGTATGGGGTTAACTCAACTTCTACTCTGTCGCCCGGAACAAGACGAATGTAGTTCTTCCGCATTTTCCCGCTCATATGGGCAACAATAACATGACCATTCTCGAGTTCAACCCGAAATTGGGTGTTCGGTAATGCTTCAACAACAGTACCTGTGAGTTTAATCACTTCCTTTTGACTAGCCATAAATTACTTTCTAATTTTACCACACTTAATATTATTGGTCAACAAGAATTGCGCGGACGAATTGACGAGAGAGGTATGTCCCCTGACTTTGCGACCACTCACCAGAGCATGAAATCAACGTCACGGATTCCTTACCAGATACTGGCGTCTTAAGCGCTGTATTCATGTATTTGTCGGACTCATCAAGAGGAATTTCATTATTCTCTACTACGGAATAGTTGAAAACTACGCCGTCGCCACGTTCAATCGTAATTAAGTCGCCGTTTTCAAGATCTGGTAAACGTTTAAAAACGCCATAAACATGTGGGCCACCATTGTGGCCGTCAATTACTAAAGTTCTGCCCTCGCCAGGTTTACCAGAAGATTCGTACCAACCTACATCAAAGACATTACGGGGAGTGTCCAATGCACCCTCTTCATTAATGCCCATTGCTATAATTCTCGTTTGACGAATATTCAGTGCATCAATAGTCAAATAACGCGGCCTATCGGGCGAAACCGTATATTCATATACTTCCGTTTCAGTAGGCTCTTCTTCAATCAGCTCCTCCACCTGCGTTGTGGCTACTTCCGTCTCCACCACATCACGCTCACTACCTTCCTTTTCGCGGTAATACGCATCCTCCCAAGTTGCCACCCGAATGAAGAATATTAAGAAAAGCAACGCAAGGACTGACCAAATCGTCCACTTTAGAATTTGTTTCCAGCCAATATTAATCTTTAGACTCATTTTGGAAATCATCGTATGTTATCATTAGAGCTCTGGAATCCACCGACCTTAGATTCTCTAACGCCACCGTCACTACGATTAGAAGCCCAGTACCCGAAATAGATAAACCAATCGGCGCACCAGTCGTCATAATAAAGATATAATCAGTAATAAATGGCAACATCGCAATGAGACCGAGTGCCAAAGCGCCAAACAAATCCAAACGATTCACTACTTTACCTAAATATTCAGCAGTTTTAATACCTGGACGAATACCTTCGATGAAAGCACCTTGTTTTTGTAAATTATCCGCGATCTCCTTCGTATTGAAGATAATAGAAGTATAGAAATAAGTAAAAGCAAATACAAGCACAAAATACATTGCTGGGTATACAAACCACTGAGCCGTGATGCCATCTGGATACATTGTCGCAAAGTTACTAGCTGAAGGCGCAGAGAAAATAGTAATCAATGTTTCACCAAATTCGTTTCCAGGATTAACCGAAGTAATTACTTGACCAATTAGGGCCGGTAACGACAAGAAAGCTGTAGCG
Organism: Candidatus Nanosyncoccus sp.; assembly: GCA_045603965.1. GTDB lineage: Bacteria > Patescibacteriota > Saccharimonadia > Saccharimonadales > Saccharimonadaceae > Nanosyncoccus. The sequence goes on from JAZUND010000033.1 coordinate 23,865, forward strand.
AAAATCACTGGTACCACGCCCGCCGCAATTAACTTAATTGGTAAGATCGAACGAATGCCACCATAAGAAGAATTACCATGAACACGCTTCGCATAATTAATTGTCACAATGCGTTGTGCTTCATTTAGTTTCACTAGGAAGTAAATTACAACTAGCATCGCGATGGCAAAGCCAACTATAATCCAAAATGCCACAGGATTCACTGGCAGATTGGCGCCAAAGAGATTCAGCTCTCCATAAGTTGTGGTATCGCCGAGTGTCGAACCTAGCGATGCCATCGTAGAAGGTAGCTGCGAAATGATTGACGCGAAAATCAATGTAGAGATACCATTACCGATGCCTTGTTCAGTAATCAATTCACCCATCCACATCAGTATTACCGAGCCAGCCGTCATCGCTACTACTGACAACACCCAGTCGCCAGCCGTTGGCGTAAAATCAGTAGCGATATTTGCCGAAATGGTAGTTTGATACAAAATGAAGATGTAAGCGATTGATTGTACGACCGCCAGCGGCACCGTTAAAATACGAGTCCACTGATTAATCTTGCGACGTCCAGATTCACCGTCGTTAGATAATTCCTCCAATCGTGGAATTGCCTTCGTTAGCAACTGCACTACAATTGAACCAGTAATATATGGTGACAACCCTACTAGAATAATGCTGAATGATGCTAATCCACCGCCAGAAATCAAATTTAGGAAGTTAGAAAAATCTGATTTCTCCATTAAGTTGGATACAGCTTCCTTGAAGGTAGAAGCATCACCCATCGGCACCGGAATTTGCGCTAGCAATCTATATGCCACCAAAATACCAAGTATGATACCGACGCGCTTCAGCATGTCTTTGTTTTTTAGGGATTTGAAAATAGTCGTAAAATGCATATAACCTCTTGATAACTACATATTATAATAGCACACTAAAACTCAAAACACAATAAATATCTACTTAGTCGGTATAAATGTTTGATTTCACCAAATCAAGATACATCCTTGCCGCACGACGAAAATTGTCAAGCTCTTCTCCTTCAATGCGCGTATATGTTCCGCCAGCGTACTTCTTATAAACACCAACTGGCCGCACTTCATAACGAATGGTAATACCTTGTGTGCTACCATTTTCATCTAGCCAACTGTCATGCCAGACCCAAACATTTTTCTTATGCTCAAAAAATTCTCGTTGATGTCCTTGCGGAATTGGTCCGAACAGTGTCCGACCATACGCTGATTCGGCATTGACTAATTCAGTGTATTTAAGCTCGCTCTGAGTCGGTGCCGTCTTAACATTAATCTGTGGTATCTGCTCAGCGGTCGAAATCACCTTGCTCCCGCGAAAATCCACCAAGCTCCGCATCGTTCGCTTGAATGTTTCTGGTTTTATTAACTCTTCAAAAGTACTTTTTGCCGAGCCTACTATGCCTGTATTATTATACGCATTCAACATCTCTTTAACCGACATTTCTCTAATTCCTCCGCAATCCCATTCAGCTCTTCGTAGATTTCACGAAAATCATCTGCTACCGCGTAACTATTCTGCACGCTCGGTAGTCCGGGAACTTGGAAAACGGAAGAGTCTTTCTGCATTTTCTGTTGTCACTTTCTCTATGATTTCAAACTCCACCCCTAATTTCTGACTTAGCCACTCAGCTATATTAAATATATACCTTGATTCATTTATCATACCACGAAATGGTACTGGGGTCAAGAAAGGTGCATCGGTTTCTAATAAGATTCGTTCTAGCGGTGGTGTGGGTAGAGTGGAGTAAGTCGCTAGGCCATTTACACCTACGTAGAAGTCTGTATTCTCCAAGATCTTTTTTAATGTCTTTTTGCTATCAGTGAAAGAATGCACACAGCCACGCACGGTTGGAAAATTCTCTACAATCGGAAAGAAATCCGAAAACGCATTTCGCACATGAAAAGACAAAGGTAAATCATTATCTACTGCTAGCTGCAACATTTCTTCAAAAAGTCTAATCTGCGCCGTTCTATTATAATCATCATAATGATAATCTAGACCAACTTCGCCAATAGCGACAGGCTTTTCTGAAATTGTAGTTAAAAAATCAGCAAACGTCTCTCGTGAATGGGGCGTTTTTCTTGAATTCGACTCGGAATTAGAAACGGCATTTTCCGGATGAATTCCATATGTCCAATAAACATCATCATGGTTATTCGCGAATTTGGCTGCTGCAAGTGAATCCTCATGTGAAGTTCCGATACAAACAATTTTTTGGACGTTCTTTTCCCTCGCTCGCTTCAAACATTCTTCGGCTTGCTCCTCACTAAAGAATTCGCGGTCATGTAAGTGGCAGTGCGAATCAATTAACACGGCTTTCCCGTTTCCTCTTAACAGGGTCAAGTTGTCTTTTGCGTAGGCGTAATGATTTTGGAGTCACTTCAAGAAGCTCATCGTCCAAGAGAAAATCTAAACACTGCTCCAATGATAGCTGTGTATATGGCGTCAACTGAATTGCGCCATCCGACGCGTGCGTACGCATATTGGTGAGTTGTTTTTCCTTGCAAATATTGATGTCGAGATCATCTTTCTTGTTTGATAATCCGACGATCATACCCTGGTACACGGGCACTTGTGGCGGTATATATAATATACCGCGCGCTTGCGCCGCATCAAGCGCATAAGAAGTAGATACGCCACTTTCAAATGCTACTAATGCGCCATTTCGCTCTGGTTTGTATTTTCCTTCCACGGGGCGATATCCTGATGGAATTGAAGACATGATTACGGTACCTTTTGTAGCAGTTAGCAAATTATTGCGAAGCCCAATTAGCGCCGCGGTAGATATTTCGTAAACGAATCTCGTCGCACCAGTTGTGGTTAACTCTTGCGATTTTAATTCTGCTTTACGTACGCCAAGTTCCTGTGATACAGCACCCACATATTCTGGCGCTACCTCAATCGTCAGCGATTCAATTGGTTCTTGTTTGACGCCATCAATCTCGCGGTATACCACTTCGGGGCGACCAGCTTCTAGCTCGTAGCCTTCACGTCGCATGGTTTCAATTAACACCGAAAGGTGCAATTCTCCACGTCCAGATACTTTGTAGCCAAGCCCATCGGGCTGAATTTTGAGTGCAATGTTGGTCTCTAGCTCCTTTTCAAGCCTTTCCGCAATTTGGCGCGAAGTGGTAAACTCGCCTTCGCGACCTTTTAATGGCGAAGTGTTCGGCCCAATGTAAATAGAAAGCGTCGGCGCTTCAAGTTCAATCGTAGGTAAGGCTTCTGGATTGTCGCCAGTTGCAATCGTGTCACCGATATTCGCTTCAGATACGCCAGTAATTGCTACAATGTCGCCCGCGATTGCTTCTGGTACTTCCTCGCGCCCCAGACCTTTGTAAATAAACAGATTTTCTATTTTAGCATTTTTTGTACTACCGTCATGTAAAATCTTTACATTCATGCCTTTCTTTAATCTTCCGCGGAAAATCTTACCAATGCAGTATTTGCCAAGATAATTATCTGCCGCTAGCGCCGCCACGAGCAGTTGTGCGCTAGAAGCATCCGCATCGACAGATGGTGCAGGGATGTCGTTGATGATAGACTCAAATATCACATGCAAGTCATCATCGAGTTCGGTCGTCTTACCGGCTTTCCCTTCTCGTGCAATCGCATAATATACTGGATAGTTAAGTTGCGATTCGTCTGTCGCGAGTTCCAAGAATAAACTTTCCACTTCGCCTAGCACCTCATCAATTCGCGCCGCCGGCTTATCAATCTTATTAATCACCACTACTGGCTTTAGCCCAAGGTCTAGTGCTTTAGACAATACAAACTTCGTTTGCGGCATTGGACCCTCTTGTGCATCCACAATGAGCAACACGCCATCAGCCATATTGAGAGTACGTTCTACTTCGCCAGAAAAATCTGCGTGTCCTGGCGTGTCAATTATGTTAATCTTATATCCATCGTAATATACGCAAGTTTGTTTCGCTGTAATCGTAATGCCCCGTTCGTGCTCTTGGTCACCAGAATCCATAATGAGGGTTTGCGACATCTCCGCTTGATTATCACGAAAAGTATGAGATTGCTTCAAAAGCCCATCCACCAGTGTAGTTTTACCGTGATCCACGTGAGCGATAATCGCTACATTTCGAATTAAATCTTTATTTAAAGTCATTACGCCATTATAACACTATTTAGCTCCAAAGTCTAGATATAAATTTGACATTTCTTCCACTCTGTGATATAATGAAAGTATATGGCAAATCGAAATAAACACTTAAATCCGAACCAAATCTACGAGCCTGAACGCTGTTGGGTCGGTGATACTCATAAGATTTGCTACGCTACTAAAGAGGAAGCTGAACTCGCTGCTAAAGTTGCCGAATACGACCATGGTGCGCACAATCTCTCGGTTTATAAATGTGAATATGGCAATCACTGGCACCTAACTCGCCAAAATTAAAAACAAAACTAAGCCCTCCCAGTATTTGGAGCTTTTGGAATGGTTCTTTGAGGTTCTACCATCACTGGAGTCATAACTATACCACCTCGCTCACCGTTCACGTTGACTTGGACCGCCTCTCCGTGAAATTCACCAGACACCGGCACAAGTAAAATCTCCGCATCGCCGGCGTTCGTGATGGTGATTCGCTTTTCGTTAGTTTTCCCCATTATCACGCCATTAATGATGACAATCGTTTCTTCGCCGTCTGTTTCGTACCAAATATTAAGTTCACTTCTGCTCTGTTCTGCCTGGATGACGGCTAATGTCGGTTGCGAATACAGCTCCATCAATTCCTCTACCCTTGGCAATGAATCATATCGTTCAATAATATAATCCGTCAGCAGATGCAATTCGTCTAGATCAGTCACTACCAGTCCATCCGTTTGTTTCGTCAGTTCATTATAGTAATCGCTAGATTCATTGGTAGTAATTACATAAAAATTCACGGGGTCGATGCGCTTGCTTAATGCCACTACATCATCTAGCGTTATCCCATCTCGGTCTGGCATCAAATAATTAGCGTCCGTCAACACCACCAAAGACTTTGTGGAGCCCAGCTTCCAATTTTGCTCCTGCATTACTTGCCATGATGCCGACATTAACGATTCCGCTGCATCGCCTCCGCCGTCTGCTTGAATCGTTGCCAGTTCCGCCTCAAATTTCGCTAAGTCACACTCATCGAATCCGCAATGTTTTACCGGTACAAATGGATCATCCAGATCACGATATTCATATAGCGCCACTCGCCCACCGCTCGACAAAGTTTCCTCAGCTAGTCTTAGCGCTTCATTTTTATACTGCCCAATTAGCCCCGCCATAGAACCAGTCGAATCAATCAAAATGGCCGTATCGTGCGGCGAGGTCAGCCGTTTTTCGATCCCAAACTCCGTCACAATCTTATCATAAATTACTCGCGACGCATCTTCATAAAGATTATCACTCACATAGCCCACATGGTCACTCACGCTCATGTGTGAACTACATAAAATATCTCTTTTGTTGCACCAAGTTCCCACTTTTCCCGTCCAGGCCGTTGGCTCGTACGGAATGTAGGCACCGAGCAAACCCTTGTACGCCTGACAATCTGGTACATACATCCGATAGTCTGACAAATTGTCACCCCTGCAAGCCGCGGGTATTATACCCTCACCTTCTGGCAAATAAATCTTTGGGTCTCCAAAAGTTGCCGCATAAATTACCTTTTCGGCTTCTAGGCTTCCGAGTGACTTAGAAACCACCATTGCGCCCTGTGAATAACCACCGAGCACATATTTTGTTTGAGGGCAAGTCTCAGCGTTAACCCTCGCCATTAGCTTTTTGACGCCCACATTGACACTATCTCCAAATTCATACGCCTCGCCACCGCTAAAAAATGCACCAAGCGTTACACCGAGATTATCTATGCCCACTCCGACCGCAGGGTAATCCAGGTCCTCAAATTCATATTTTAATTCTGTAGTTGCTAATTTACCCTCGATTGCAGCTTTAAATGATAAATAGTCATCTGTATTCCAACGTTCTCCACCCGAACCTCTCGCAAAGACAATTTTTACATCTGGGCAAGTTTCTGCCTGAACGGGTGATACTAGGGGAAATGTTGCACCAGCTGACGTGCCTATCCCGACCAACGTGGCGAAACCACATAATTTAAGTTTACATCGCAGTTTTTGGGTCATATAACCTCCATTACTAGTTTTGCGAGATTATATGCACATTTTTTCTTGCTTTACAACCCCTAGCTTTCGCTCAAGGTGCTTTTGCTTTTCTCTTTAATTGTAATGCTTAGAAAATTAATTCTTATGTTTGGGTGTCTGCTGGGTTCTTATGCTATAATTGACCTATGAATTGGGACGAATACTTTATGGCTATTGCCGAAACCGTGGCAATGAAAAGCAAAGACCCTTCTTCTAAAATGGGTTGCGTAATCGTAGACGAACATAAGCGTGTAGTGTCGCTTGGTTATAATGGTATGCTTCAGGGTGCCGACGAATCCAAAATGACCCTCAGTGAACGACCCATGAAATACTATTTCGCCATTCATTCTGAAATGAATGCATTAATTTTCGCCCGCCGTGATCTCACTGGATGTACTGTTTATAATAGGGTCGCCACTTGTGAAAATTGTCTCAAATATTGTCTGCAAGCTGGAATTAAGCGATTTGTTTACAAAGAGCTCCGCGTCCATTCGCATTCATCAGATCCTAAACATTCAATGACGAATCCAGAGACCGACGAGGCTATCATTCGGCTATTATCTTCGATGCCAGAAGTTCAAACCCTCAATATCACCAATGGCAAAACATACATTGAGGATATCCTAGATTCTTATCCTAAAAATTCCCCAGAATATACGCGTCTCTCCAAGTGGGTTTAATTTTTCGGCAACTTCTTTTCAACTCTAAATAACATGATGCAGATGGCAACGGCCGCCAGAATGATACTACCAGAAATGATGCCTGTAGCTGTCATTGGCACGAGCCACTCATTGCTAGAAGGAGCTGCAGCCGTCATCATTTCGCCACGAAATCCGCCCATGTCACCCTGCATTCCGCCTGTCATGTCGGATGGCATTTCTGGCATTTCGTTCGTTTCTGTTCCGTCTCCAGTAGACGAATCACTATTTGTTCCGTCTATCTCCCCCATCATTGGTCCAGCTTGTTTAGTGTTGGTAGTCTTAGCGATTATTTCGCTCTCATTTGAAGTATTTTCTGATTCCATATTCTCCTTTTATTATTTTATGCTCTAATCATACCAACCGAACCTTAAAATGGATTAAAAAGTTAGAATCTAACGGGCCACGCAACGCACTGACGCACCGCTGAAGCGATTGTAGCGATTCGCCGGGCCCAGACCGCCGGAATAGAAGATTAGGCTGTAGGCGAGGGACGAAGAATTAACTGTACTAGACCAGTAGTTCCCGCTGAGAGTAAAATTGTACAAAATAGTACCACCGAGGTTGCCCGAGCGAACAAAGTAAAGTGGGCTGACAATCATTTTATTATTAAAGGCGCCAGAAGCATAACCCACATTCTGACCACCAGACAAGTCTACACCTTCGGCGTTTAACGCAGTCCCTACTACACCATAAGCCTTTAAGAGTTGGTTAAACTCGGACATCACGATGGCGCCAGTTTCGCCCGTTAAACCATTCGGGAGTCGCCATCCTGCAGGACAAATGGAATTAGGCATGACATATCTATCTTGTGTGTATGAGCCAGTGTTGTTATTTGCCACTGCGGCAGACCAGTTATAGTAGTTACCTACGTGGTAATGTTTACAGTCCTTGACAGCATTAGTCTGAGTCATTGATTCTTTAAGTACTACGTCACTTACGCAGGCATCAAGGCCTTCGTATTTAATGGCTTTTCTAACGTAGATTTCGTTAGCACCGTTATTACCTTCAGCTTGATATGGTGCAGTATAAGTTTTAGTCCAGCCAGATAGCGAATTAGCTGGATTACCGCTAGCAAAGTTAGTAATCGTACCAGTGCCAACACTTGGTGTCCAAGTAGCACCAGTGTTATTATCTGCCCAACCAAGATCTGTATCACCATGAGTATAAGTAGTATTATTGTCTATGGTGAGATCTAGATTCTCGGTCATCCAAAGACGAGAATAGGTGTCATCAGCATCAGTATTACCATTTACACAGTTTGCTGGTGTAGTAGCATCCATACAGAGTCTCGCTACCCAATATTCAGTACCATCTCTCTCGTCTATGGCAGTAACTTCTTCATTTATCTTAATGTCTTTGCTCCATAAGTCTACATTCTGCATAGCATATTTCCCCCACATGGCAGTAAGAGCGATGCTATTAAGCGTGTTGTTAGTTCCATCCGTTTTTAGAGCATTAGCAATTTTAATGTAGCCATTAGCCTGATAAACATTACCATTAGTACATACAGGACTCGTAATGGTACCATTGGTAGTATTATCTACCGTACCATCACACCAACCAAAGAAGAGATAGTTGCTTCTAGTAGGAATACTGCTACTAGTCTGCAATGTATCGCCAGTGTTTAAACTTCCAGCTACGTTTGTTGGCATATTAGCCACACTACTCCCATCACTACCATCATTAGCATTATAAGTAATACTATAGTCATAAGTCACTACATTAGTAGTCACAAAGAAGTTAATCTTATTGGTGAACTCTCCTGCTACTTGAGTATTAGTAGCACTGGCACCTATCTTCATTACCACGTCAGTGCTACCAGCGCTATTAGCAGAAGTCAAAGTCACATCGTTCGCATTATTGGCACTCACCGCAGGCAAACCATTATAATTAGACCAAGTAGAATTGACGCTATCATATACGGCATAACCCCACTTATTCTCACCGAGCGCAGATAACTCCAAATTCGCATTGGCCGCTACGCTCTCAAAATAGTTAACATTGTCCGCATTGACCAACCTATTATTATTACGGTTAGCGTCAGTACTATCGCCCACACTAGCAAGCAAATTATAACCATCCGCCATATTACTGCCAGCCGTTACTGTCACTGTATTACTATATGCCGCCGTACCAGGTGCCAAGTCCTCAATAACGAAACCAGTATTAGTATCAAAGCTCACTCTGACCGTCGGTACAAAAATATATTCTAAGTCTATACTATTATTATAAGTTAAAGCAGAAGCATGATTTGTTGTAAGATTAGTCACAATGAATAAACTAAACAATAAAACACTTAACATTTTCTTCATATATGATTACCTCACTTTACCGCTTTTCCACTTTTTATCATAATTCCCATGCGGTGCCACTAAAAAGCGTATATAAAAATGGCACCGCAAGGGTGTATCATCACAATCATCTATCAAGCGAACGCCAATGGATAATTGGAACCTTACGATGCCAACATCTTCCACTGACGTTCTCTTAATTAAAAAACGCTCGATTCTTAAATTGTGATGATACATATCAAGTATATCACAACTATCAAAAATTGTGCAAAAATTTAAAAACTAGCTCTTTGGTCCAACTATATCTCCCCAATCAGTTTCACCGATTCGGTTTCTGGTAGTTCTTCGACATCACGCAATTTGCGCTCTATCTGTCGCGAAGTCGTTTTAGCACTCTCAATCTTATTGGCGGACTCTTGCAATTTCTTCTGGACTCCTTCCAACAAATCACCAAACTTTCCAAACTGCGTCTTTACCGCACCAAGCGTCTGCCACACTTCCGCTGAACGCTTTTCTATTGCCACGGTGCGAAAACCCATGAGCAGTCCATTCAGCATCACTGGCAAAGTAGATGGCGCCGCAATTGTAATGTTGTATTTCTGCCGAATCTCGTCCGACAACCCAGGTATCCGGATAATCTCCGCATATAGCGATTCTGTTGGTACGAACATAATCCCAAAATCCGTAGTTGCTGGTGGGTCGATGTATTTCGTAGAAATTTTCTTGGCCTGTTCTTTCACGTCGGCCGTCAAAGCCTTCTGAAAAGTCGCAATAGCCGCCTTATCTCCCGCATCGTATGCCGCAATTAATCGCGAGTAATTTTCTACCGGGAACTTTGAATCTATCGGTAAGTACACATCTGCCTCCTTCCCAGGCATTTTCACCGCAAACTCCACTCGGTCGTTCGAACCTTGTTTCGTGATGATGTTCTCTTCGTATTGCGCCTTATTCAAAATGTCTTCAATAATCGCACCGAGTTGCACTTCACCGTAAATCCCGCGCGTTTTTACTCCTTCCATCACCTTTTTCAGGTCACCTACGCCAGTTGCTAGATTTTTCATCTCCCCTAGCCCTTGATAGACTTGAGTTAGCTGTGTGGATATTGATTTGAAACTTTCATTGAACCTTTTTTCTACCGACGCCTTTAATTTCTCGTCCACCGTTTCACGCATTTGCTCCAGGCTCTTTTCATTACTGTCGCGCATCTGCTCTAGTTTTTTCTCGTTGCCGGTTCTGAGCAGCTCCAAACTTTTTTCATTGCTACTTTGTATCCGTTCCAGATTTTCGGCGATTTCCTTCCGGTTTTCCCGAAAGTTTCGGTCGATCGCGGGGCTGATTTCTTTAACCTGCCCCTCCATCCGAATCAAACGTTCTTCCATTGACTTATATTCAGCCGAATCATTTGCTGCTGCAGGTTTTCTAAAAATCAGCACCAAAAGCAATGCAACTATTATCACCCCCACAACCATTAACGCTATATCCATAAAAAAATTATTGCACATTCGCTCAGGCTGTGTTATAATTAAACTCACATCACCACCCATCAGGGTGGCCTGATGTGGGGTATCACATGTTAATTACGACACCGTGATACGAAGTGCCGACTTAGCTCAGTTGGTAGAGCAACGGTTTTGTAAACCGTAGGTCGTCGGTTCAAGCCCGACAGTCGGCTCCACGTGAGTGAAAATAAATCAAGCAATAGTACGACGCGCCAGCGTCGTAATTTGGTTTTAGAGATTTAAAAATCGAGAGCTTGCTCTCGCATTTTTGAATTACTAAAACTAAATAGACCACAACTTTGTTGTGGTCGTACTATTGCTTAACGGATTTTCCGAACTGGAAACAGACTGTATTACATGCAGTCGGCTCCACGTGAGAAAACGTATAAAAATCACCCCCGCGTAATGCGGGGGTGTTGTAGTAAGGTGCATTTTAGAGGAACATTTGTCCGCGGCTTATTCGGCTATCTCGCCAATTGGCTCCACTTCGTCAAAGTCAAGCTCGCGATTCACGAGTAAAATAGGCTTCTCATAAGTACCATCATACCGTTCTAGCGGCACAATGGTTAGAGCGCGGGCCAACCACATTGCATTCATTTCTTCAGGCGTAAAGTGGTCACGCATTTTACCGACCGTTTGCTCAATCTCCTCTCGGACTTTCATGTATGCGGCTCCGTCCACAACGTAGCACCCATTGGCATACTTGGGCGAAATCCGCAATAGTCCCCGCAAGCACGAGAGCCCCGCCAGTGACGGACAATAAGGAATGTCAAGCACCCCATTTCTATATCTCAATTCTTTGTCGCTTGCCAGCTCATACCACGAGGCAGTCAGATGTCCACACCAACAGAATCCGTCGTAGGCAATTTCCGGTGCACCGAGAATGTCGAGCGGGGCCAGCCTTACTTTACCGCGCAAAGCATAACGCATATTTTTTGGCAAAGTACGACCGTCGTTCTTTTTCGCGCTAACGATGCGGCTGTAATCTCGCCAATCAACTACGGTGTACACTTTACTGAGCGGATGCGATACTGCCCCAATCGGCACTAAAGGCTCCGGCGTATAATAGGCAAATTCATCAATCGCCTGCGCAGTGGGAAATTCCTCAATGTGTTTCAGAATTTTCTTCAAGCGTTTGCCGAAATGGTCAAACACTATGCTTACTCGCAATTGCTGCGGCTCGGACGGTAGCGCTCTATAGTCTTCCTCGTTGAACTGACTATTGACCACGCACCCATCCTCGCCAGAATAATCAGAACCTTCATACAGTAGTGCGATTCTCGGTTCGTGAAAATGTCTCATGCTGACCAAATTACTGTGCATAAACATTTCACGAGCTTTTTCTTCATCCGGCATCTCGGCTTGATTTTCCAACGTATCAAGCGCAAGATACCGCAGGCGTTCCGTCTCTGCAGTGAACTCGTCATCCTTCGGTGGATAATAAGAGCTACCAGGCCCGACATATAACTTGTAAGTAAATTCGTGGCCGCTATAGCCTAGGTCCAGCTGTTCTTCCCGAAAAATTATCTCGCGAATACTGCAGCCTTTATCTCGCCCGAACTCCAAGACAAAAAGCTCCACCTCTCCACTGTAGTCGGTGCTTATGGGCAAAGCACTACTGGCGTCCTTTTCATTCTTCGCCGAGCCTCGTCCAATAATTCGCTCTGCATATGTCTGCTTCTCAAATCCGCTGCCAGAGATTGCAAACTCCACAGTGATCCCTGGCACTTGCCAGTTTCTTTTCCGAAGTGCTTCGATAATTTTCTGCACCGTCTTATCAAACGAATAACGTTCGTCCTTCGGCACGACGAGTTCCGGGATGTGGCTAATTAGTGCAACTGACATTCATATTCCTCCTCTGTAAAAAACTTGTAGGCTGGGCCTACACTACATATATTATAACAGCAAATCCATCAAAAATCAACCAAACCCATTTCGAAGCACTAATAGCTAAACTTTCTTCATTTAAAATCCCCCATTAAGCGGGGGGATTCGTATTAGTAATTCTCTGGTTTAATTTCAAAATATGCTTGTGGGTGATTACAAACTGGACAAACTTCGGGCGCAGTCTTACCAATCACTACATGACCGCAGTTGCGACAAACCCAAATCGCATCACCATCGCGCGAAAATACTTTCTTTTCTTTCACATTGGCAAGCAATTTACGGTAGCGTTCCTCATGTGATTTTTCAATTTTTGCTACACCTTCAAATTTCTCAGCCAACTCTTCAAAACCTTCTTCGCGTGCAGTTTTGGCAAATTCAGCATACATGTCAGTCCATTCATAATTTTCGCCATCCGCCGCCGCCTCAAGATTTACGTCGGTGTCTTCTACGGCGCCACCATGTAATTCCTTAAACCATAATTTCGCATGCTCTTTCTCATTAAGTGCAGTTTCCGCAAAAATCGCCGCAATTTGCTCAAAACCATCTTTTTTCGCTTTGGACGCAAAGAAATCATATTTATTGCGCGCTTCGCTTTCTCCCGCAAATGCTTTCTTTAAATTTTCGTAAGTTTTAGTCCCATCATATTTAGTTTTCATACAATCTCCTTCCATTAAACCGCAGTGAATCCGCCATCTACCGGCAAGATTGCACCATTAACATATGACGCTTCGTCCGAAGCTAAAAACACCACCGCTGCATCGAGTTCGCCAGGTTTACCATATCGTTCCATCGGTATATGGGTCTTAGCAAAATCTTGGAACTTTGGCGTATCCAGTACTGCAGTCGTCAGCTCCGTATAGAAGAATCCTGGGCAAATTGCATTGCAGGTAATTCCATCCATTGCTAGCTCCGCCGCTACTGCCCTCGTAAAGTTTACCACCGCACCTTTTGAAGAGTGATATGCTATGGTGTGGATTTCGGTATTCCCTACTAGCCCGTAAATCGACGCGATATTAATAATGCGACCGTATTTATTTTTCTTCATAATCGCCGCAAAAGCTCGCGTCATTTTGAAAACTGAAGTCTCATCCGTCGCAATCGTAAAATCCCATTCTTCATCCGACATTTCGAGCACACCTTTATCCTTAGACGAGCCAGCGCAGTTGAGCAAAATATCTACACGACCGTATTTTTCCTCCACTACTTTTGCCGCAGCTTCAATGTCTTCCGTGGAAGTGACGTCGCACTTAATCGCTAAAACATCTCCGGCACCCGCTTCGCGTAGCTTCGGTTCAAACTCCGTTAATCTTTCAATTCGCCGCGCCAGTATTGCGAGTTTTGCGCCTTGCTTTGCCAAAGCTAAAGCCATTTGTTGACCAAGCCCGCTTGACGCACCAGTCACCACCGCAACGCGACCTTTTAAATTAAACATTTCACACTCCTTTCTTTATTTCATTATAACTAATTTTCCATAAAATAACTATAAATAATCGTCATATTCAATGACTTCATCACCTTCGCCCAGTATCGCATCACGTTTCTCGTCAATCATGTCTTCAAATCCAACTAAAGATTTGTATGGTGCAAATTGTGCTGCTCGATCGTGCGCTGACATATATGGTCTATCCGGTGCATGAAAATGTGATAAATCAATAATGTCTGCATATCTCTCACTGGTATTTTTATCTAGGTTCATCCGCGATGTCCTCCGACCTGCATATTGCGTTCTCGCATTGTAGCCCCCTCTTCGTAATTAGCGAGTTTCAGCAGAGCATTTTTGCCGTAGCGATGCTTGATTTCCA
>JAZUND010000034.1:0-26463 GCA_045603965.1 Candidatus Nanosyncoccus sp.
CCGACTCCCTGTACCCGCACCAGTGTAGATAAGCAGCCTCTTTAAGAGGCATTTTTAGAAAAGGTAAACAGTCAATGAGAATCGGGATAGATATTGATGATGTAGTTACAAACACCTCGGAAATAATTGAAGAGTTTATAAAAGCAGATAGTAACAGCCAGAAATTACAAAAACATATAAAGTCCATTATGAAAGGTAATCCTTCGGATTCAGAAGTGGTGTTGTTCTGCAAGAGAATCTATCTTGAAGCATTCAAAAAAGCAAAGCCAAAAGATAATGTTAGCAAGGTTATTAAAAATTTATTAAACAAAGGATATGAAATATTTTTTATAACTGCACGAGGAGAAAATTTGGAATTTTTCAGAGGTTCGGAGAAAGTTACTGAGGAATTTTTGGAGCGAAATGGTATTGAATATACCAAAATATTATTCAATGCGACCGACAAAGCGAAGCTGTGTCTAGATAATAAAGTTGATTTAATGATAGATGATTCTGTTGAGCATTGCGAGGACGCAAGAATGGTGGGCATAAAGAGTATTGTATTCACATCTAAGGTTAATAAAAATATTTTTACCACTATTGAACGAGTTGATAATTGGTTAGAGCTTGAAGAAAAAATAATGGGATTAACTATGGTATAATAATAAGGTACGAACTCTGTACAGAGTCGTGCACCAATTTTATTCATTTGTAGTGATTGTGATGTATTCTTGAATCTTTCCTGCTTCGCGAAGTGCAGAAAAATCGGAAGCGAATTTAGTAAATGGAACTTTGATAGAAACGAAGTTAACGTCTGTGTCGGTTTTTTTGATGAGTTTTACGAAATAATATCCATCGCCGTTCATGGAGACGAAACGTCCACTGCTTTGGCCTGGTTCTAATTTGAAAGCTTCAGTTGCACGGCCGCCATCAATATTTTGACTAGACACCATACCGCCAGTTTCCTGATATTGGACATCTTGACCAAGGGCGCCCGCAACTGCGCCATAGTCGCCACCGTTGCTAGACAAAAGTGCTTCTACCTTGTTGGCAACTTCATTGGCATGAGAATCAATTTCCATTTCAACTTTGGCTTTAGTGATGGTGAGATAAAGCATGCGCTCGTACTCATCTTTGTCTAGACCGAAGTTTTCCTTGACGATTTTCATAAAGGCCTCCTCGCTACGCTCTACTCCGCCAATAGAAAGATGGCGTTTGAATTCGCTTGCGACATCTTCATCTGTGACGGTGATACCGGATTCTTTGGCGAGCTTGGTAGCATAGGCGTATTCTTCGGACTCGTTAAGTGCAGCACGTTTATACTGCAAACGAAGCTCGTCAAAAGAACCTTCGTTGTCGACTTGGCCGGATTGACGCTCAATGGATAAAATACTACTACGATAGAACATAAGATAGTCAGAGAACTTGACGTTTTCGCCGTCTACGTTTGCGACGGCGGCAGGAATAATCTTGGTGACGCGAAAAAGCATTTCATCAGTCATGCCGAAACGATATAGTGCAAGCCAACCGCTCGTGATGACAATGGCAACTACAATGACGGCAATGAGGACAGTGTTGCCAACTACGCGATATTTAGTCCATTGCAAAGGATATTTGAATTTGCGACCTTTAGCTAAAACTTCTTCGCGGCGCTCTTCTACCTTTTGCTGCTCGGTTTTCTTATTATCTTTATTCTTAAACAAATTCATATTAAAATTATAGCATAAACGTGGTGACTCCGGTGCGAGGACGGCGAGCCTAACTCGCAACCGTCGCACCAAATTATCAAAACTGCGTTTTGAAATTTGGTGACTCCGGTGCGAGTCGAACGCACAACCTTTTCCTTAGGACGGAACCGCTCTATCCATTGAGCTACGGAGCCATTTTATTTTAGTATTATACCATATGCATGCTATAATTAAAGCATGAGCATTAAGGTGAAGAAGTTTTTATCGGCGGAGACGGTTATTGTTATTTTAATCGTGCTTGTGCTGGGAGTAAGTACTTTTTTCTTTGTGCGAGATTTAAAAGTTTATGATTACATCGTGGAGACAAATGCCTTCTTTGCTCCGTTTGAATTCTATGATAATCGTCAAATTGTAGGTGTGGACATAGAAATAATTAATCGTGTGGCGGAAAAGATGGGTAAATCAATTGAAATTAAAAATGTAGAGTTTGATGTAATTATTGACAATGTGGCGGATGGAGTGATTGCGGATGCAGGAGCGGCAGGACTAACAATTACGCCTGCACGCGAAAAGAAAGTTAATTTTAGTATCCCTTACTACACTTCGGTGCAGTATGTGATTTTTAGAAAAGCGGCGGCACCAGAAATGCGCGAAGGTTATATAGTGTGGGAGGCACTTACCGGCAAAACTTTAGGGTCGCAAACTGGAAGTACTGGATATATGTTAATGTCGGATGAGCTGGACAGCGGAGTTCTGGCGGGCACCGGAACAAAAATGAAAGGATTCGATTCACACCAACTTGCAGCTGACGCAATATCAGCACACATAATTGACTGCGCAATTGCAGATGAACTTGCGGCACAATTTATTGTGGACAAAAATCCAGAGCTTATGGCGGTGCCTTTGTATTATACTGGTGAAAATGATGAACCTGATTACCCGGTGGAAGAATCGTATGCAATTGCAGTAAATAAAGAACGCACTGAACTGCTTGAGGCTTTCAATGAAGTGCTTACAGAAATGATACAGAAGGATCCAAAAGGCATTTCACAGATGGATAGATTAATTATTAAATATATGGGGCTAAGTGAGGCGATAAATGAATGATTTCTTTGATAAACTAGTAGAACTTTTTACAACGCCGGAATATATTGATTCCCTTTTGCACGGGTTCTTACTCACAATGCAAATTTCGCTATTCGCGATTATTATTGGTTTGATACTTGGTACAATCATAGCATTAGTAGATACAGCAAAACGAACGCGTTGGACAATTTTACCAAAAGCAGTTTGCCGAATATACGTAACTATTATTCGCGGGACACCAATGGCGTTGCAACTGTTTATTATGTTCTTTGTGATTTTTGCGATTCGGGGATTCCCACAAGTTGTAATTGCGATACTAGCATTTGGATTGAACTCGGGTGCATACACTGCTGAGGTTATACGAAGTGGAATACAGTCGGTGGATGCTGGGCAAACGGAAGCTGGGTTGGCACTCGGATTGTCGCGCTGGACGATTTTCCGAAAAATAGTGGCGCCACAAGCGGTTAAAAATGTAATCCCGGCGCTTGGGAATGAGATTATTACCGTGATTAAGGAAACCGCTATCGTGAGCATGGTGGGATTATATGATCTTAATATGGCAGCAAAGGACATTGGGTCTGGACAGAATATGTCAAGCTACATTGTTCCGATGTTTGTGGCGGCGCTGTTTTATCTTGCGACGGTGTATTTGATCACGTTTATCGTGAAGCGTGTTGAAGTAAGACTTAGAAAAAGCGATAGGAGAATGTGATGAAAGAAAAGATTACCATAACTAATAGTGAAGTCGGTAGCAAAATGTTGAAAATCAAAGATCTAAAAAAGAATTACGGAAAAAATAAAGTGCTGCGTGGGATAGATTTTGAACTTGAAATGGGAGAAAGAGTGGTGGTGCTTGGGCCGTCTGGGTCTGGTAAATCTACGTTCCTTAGATGCATCAATCGAATGGAAGAGCCGACTTCTGGCGAGATATATTTTAAAGGAATATTGATAACGGATAAAAATATTCAGAAAATCCGACAGGATGTAGGGATGGTATTCCAGCATTTTAATTTGATTAACAATTTAACCGTGATGGATAATTTAATTTTGGCGCCGACAATTTTAAAAATAATGGATGAAAATGCGGCGATCAAGAAAGCGAGGGGGTTACTCAAACATATTGATCTTCTAGATAAAGCCGAGTCGTTTCCTGCTAGTTTGTCTGGCGGGCAAAAACAACGCATCGCGATAATCCGAGCAATGATGATGGAACCGGAAGTATTGCTATTTGATGAGCCTACTTCAGCGCTTGATCCGGAATCAATTGGGGACGTATTATCGCTTATACAGGAGCTGGCAGATAATGGAATGACAATCATGATAGTAACGCACGAGATGGGATTCGCAAGGGAGATTGCTTCGCGCGTAGTGTTTATTGATGAGGGGAAGATTATTGAAGAAGGTACGCCAGAAGAATTTTTTGAGAATCCAAAAACGCCGAGAGTGAAAGAATTCTTGAAGAGGGTCTTGTAGTAATATTATTTCTTGATACAACGAATCGGTAAGCCGACGCCTTTACTGCTATGGCCTCTGCTTGGTCGACTGCCATCGCTGGCATATAGCCCTTCTCCATAATCTATGTCGTCAGCAGTTGAGCTCCAGTAGCTAAAAGAGGTGCCATTATTGATTGCCCTGGGATTTACACTATTGCCTATCATGAACCCAGCATAGACTGCTCTAAACGGAGCAGCCGCTAGCTTAGCCGTCGTATTATAACGTGCGACGAGAACATCAAATTCTCCCGTAGTGGGAAGGCGCCAACCCTTAGGACAAATATCTGACTCGGCATCGCCACTAGATATGCTTACACCAGTACCAGCGGTAGCAGCCGGAAAAGTATAATACGAATAGCAGCCAACAGCAGAAGAACAGTTTGTGCTCTTGCTGTTGAACAGACCGGCGGTTTTATTGTCCTGAGTTGGATTGAAAATGTTTTTTGAGGCCGGCAAAGTGTAACTGCCGGTAATATTGGAGTTAACAGAAGAAATAGTTGTACCTCCAGCGAGATTCAGATTCATCGTCATCCAACATTTGCCGTCTGTTAATTTTGCGATTGGGTAAACTTGGTTATCGCGTATATCAACTAAACTTCGCGTTTCGTTGGTAGCAAGACAAGTGCAGTTATCCCAGTCTTGCATGACATTAGAATCATTAATAACTTTACATTCTATCGGATCGGTGGTGTCTGGCGTATAGTCAGGAATATTAGTAACTCCGAATTCGGTATTTACAGGAAAATCCTTGTAGATAGTATCGGCTTGAATTGCATAAAAAGGATAGCCGTTAATTTGTGCAGGCGATTCAGCATCTAGACGCACTTCCATACGTTTATACATGTCATTGGCGCGGCCAGTGGAATCAATGACGATTTGCTTAGCGGAAATCGTGTCGCCACCACTGTAATTACGGTCAAATGTACAAGCGGCGCCATAGCAAAGATAGTTAAGTGAGAATTGAGTAGTGGCGCCAACGTATGGCAGTGATAGAATAAATGCAAAGGTATCGTTATCACGCTCTTCCCCGTTAATTGGTTTAGGTAAATCTATTTGGACGGAACAGGCGAAATCTTCTGGTTTATCGGTGTCGCAATATACAAGGTAGGGATAGTTTTTTTGATGATTGTTCGTGCTGGAAACTTGGTACTTTGATACGATATTTTTATTGCCATCGTATAAACCTATGTAATTGGCATTAGCAGAGTTAACGGCGCTAGCATTCGCAAGATCCTTGTTACCAGTAGGCACAAAATACATGGTTGCACGATCTGAAGCGCCAGAAGAAGAAGCGCCGCTTAGCTGACCAAAAGTAAAACCTTCACTTGATGTCTGAATAACCTGAAAAGCAATAGTGGCAGGAGTCGGAAAATTACCGATTTTAGTAACGGATGGAAAGCCGACTTTTTTGTCATCTATAATGTTGGTGTAGGCAATTTGCTGATCGTTTTTGTTGACATGCCAGCGCAATATTACTGAATCGATGTCGGGCGAGTGAATATTGTCAACGTTAATGATTTTAAATGGACTGGAAATGCTCAGAGTGCCGTAGACATCTTGTGGGCTAACATTAACTTCCACGCAAGTGTAAGCCTGATCTAGATTTTCATTGGTGGAACCAGTAGCGGTTTCTTCTAGGTTAATCTCGCGTCCGGCATCTGTGTCCGAGATGCGCCCAAGAATGCGTGCTACCATATCACAATCAGGATGATTCATCCAATAGATGATCTCTGGGCAAGATATTTCACCATCTTTCAGGCTCTCCATATCTTCTGCTTCTTTTTCGCCACGATTGATACAATTTTGGTAATTGGCATAAGCAAGTTTGGCTTCTTCTATGCCGGCCAATGCTGAATCATAAGCAGATTGAGCTAAATCGTCGTTGGCAGAACGGACAATCTCCGCCATAATAGCCGTAGCAAAACTGGTTGCCAAAATAACGAGAATGAGTGTGGAAATAGCTACCACATAAAATGAGGTAGCGCCGGATTTAAAGTTTATTCTGGTGTGCTTCATGTCCCAGCCTCTGAATTAGTACAAGGATTGTTAGGGCTATCGGCACTAAGGATTTCTACACCAGAAACGTTATTGGCATTCTTGACTAGACGTATATCTTGACGCCTAAAACGAGCCTGGCCGATGTCATCCGAGTTGATGCAGAAATCGACTTCCTTTGGCTCGAATGCTGATGGGTCTGTACCGGCAAGCTCTAATACATCTTTCAGAATTGTCTCGGCAGCATTAGGGTTTTCAGTCATGGCATGATTAACTTCGATAATTTTACTACTAAAATAAGTACCGATAGTAGTAGAGCGTGGGTGCTTGACTACGAGAATTGAGCCGGTAAAAGGCCATTTGTCATTGGCATATTGTATAGAAGGTTTTTCAATGGTGGCGCCCCATGTTGGAGTATAGCTATCAATAAAACCAGATGGATAGACTTCAACTTCGGACCCATTACGTTCGACTACTAAAATGTTAGTTTGTAATTCGGCAAGAGCTTCAAGGGTGTTGTTGCTAACATTGGTGCCTGGTTTAGCTATTCCACCAATTACGTCGTAGGTGAAAATTGTCTGGCCACCTGTACTTGCTGGCTTTGTCCCGCATGATGAAAAATTTGCAGAACCACCATCAAAGTTACAAGCTTCACCAAAAACAACCAATTTGCCGTATATAGCTTGGTCGCTACGACCGTCACCGAGATTCTGAGTATTAGAAACACTGGCATAGATATCGCGCCAGAAATTAGCAAAACTTTGGACAGAATCGTTGTAGCGCTGAAGTCGAATGGAATTTTGTGTGCCAGCGATAATGCCCACGAATAAGGCACCAGTGACGGCTAGGAAAAGTGCAATTTCTACAAGTGTAAAACCCTTATGCTTCATAGTTTTATTATATCACGTCAGGTCACGGATTACGGGAATAAAAATGCCATCCATTTTTCAAAATTAGTTTTATCTACGGGCTGTTTGGATTGTGGTTGAGATTGTTTCTTTTGGTGTTTAGTTTTGGCAACTTCGGAATTCTCTGGGAGATAGACCATTTTTTCGCCTGGAAGCTGCTTGTTGGCAAATTTGCGAGCAACAAGTTCTTGGTATTCAGCTGAATTATAATATTCATTTTCTAGTTCGGCAGTTTCTATTTCAATATTTAACAAGTCGAGGGCTTTTTGCTCAGAGTTTAATCGCTCGACGAGTTCCCAGTTACGCGACATTGCCTCGATCGATTGGTAAGTGAGAGTAAGACACATAACAATAGCAACGCACAGCACGATGTTCTCAATTGACAAAAAATTGTGTTTTAAGTAGTATTTAAACCTCCGAACACTATTTTTTATCTTGTTCATGCTTACCATTATAACATTTTGTGGTAAAATGTAGTAGACGGGGTATAGCTCAGTTGGTTAGAGCATGCGTCTTATACACGCAGTGTCCTTGGTTCGAGTCCAAGTACCCCGACCATTTTTTGTTTTTGGGACGGGTTCTGCTGGATAATCAAAAAGTACCGCTCTTGAAAGCAGTACTTTTTTGCACCTAATTAACTTTGCGCGCTTAACCTTAAGCCTTCTTCTTGAGGGTCAAGAAGCCGTTGCGTGGGTTTTCGCAAACCATACGGTCTTCTGGGAGATCACATGGGGTACCTTTACCACCTTTTTCGTCCTTAGTGAAGAAATAGATAGTCTGAGGTTTACCGCCACGAAGAGTTACTTCAGATTTATGAAGGTAGTACTTTACTCCCTTGCCGTTGGTATGTTCGTAAGCCATTTAAGCTTTCCTCCTTAAGTTAATATAATTCTATCTTATGACTAGGGGATGTAAATGTCAAGGGGTTTTCTTAGATGCCAAGCAGAAGCGTAGCGTATTTAGAGATGGCCGTTACGATGACAAATGAAATGACCAAAAATGGGCCGAAATAGATACGGTGATTATTGGTTTTCCTTACGACTGGGAACATGACAATAGAAGCTATTAAGTTGGCGAAGAAAATAGCGATAAGACTTAGGGATGGTCTTGAAAGACCGAAGCCAATGGCCACGCAGAGAATCCAATCACCATCACCAACCCATTTGCCGTGAGATACTTTATAAAGAAAGAAGTAAGCGCCGCCGATAATAAGTGCAGACAAGAATGGGTTGAGAATTGCTATGACCGAGAAGCCTTCTGTGGATATCGTGAACCAGACTTTAAGTACTGCGAGAATGATACTAATAATAACGGAAATAATGAGAAAAGATACCGGAAGTTGGCCATATAGTCCATCATAGATAGCAAGAAAAGAAAGTATAGTGCTAAGCAAAATTGTGACTGCGAAGATTAGCCACTCCAAGATGCTGGCTGTTTCTATATTGATTGTAGTGCCGATTGCTAAAAATGCGATGCCGACTAACAATTCTGAAAGAAACTCTGCGACGCCGATAGGTTTACGACAACTGCGACACTTCCCTTTCAGGAGGAGCCACGAAATGATTGGTAGGTTATCGTACCATTTTAGGCGTTTGCGGCAGTGAAGGCAAATGGAGCGTTTGTTTCTAACGTGATGCTTGGTAGATTTTAAATGCAGACGACGGGCCTGGCAGCAAAGAAAAGAACCGAGACAGGCGCCTAAAATAAAAAGCATAATCATAAAAATTATAAGCATATATACTATATATATTAGCATAAGGGTTGAAAAATGCGTAAGTTTTGAGTATAATTATAGCAAGGAGCGTTATGAAAAAGGGTGATTATCTTAAAGGCGGTTTTACGATTATCGAAGTGGTATTAGTACTCGCAGTGGCTGGGTTGATTTTTGCGATGGCATTCATCGCAGTTCCCTCTTTGCAGCGAACGCAACGTGATAATGATAGGCGTGATGATATGCTAACGTTTGTATCAGAAATAAAAAGATACCAAACTAGTAACCGTGGAAATTTGCCAGGGAGCGGAGACAGTGGCCAAACGACGATATATGTATATGGGCCAGGTGACAAGGATGCAATGCCAAATACTTGGTCGGCTTTTTATGGTAGCTATCTAGGTGACAGATTCGTGGACCCGGATGGGCAAATGTACACTTTGAAAGTGATGGAGTGCAAAGCTAGTCGCGCTGAGAGACCATGTGAAAGTGCCGTGGTCGATGCGGTTAATACGATGCGGGATAATTCATTTGATAACAACAACTATACCATGCTTGTAGTAACGAGAGCCAAGTGCGGATCAGTCAACGATGCGACGAACGTAATTGGTTCATCGAGTCCAAGAAACCTGGCGGTTGTATATCGACTAGAGGGTTCTGACATTTATTGTTATGGGACCTAAGGCGCAGATAGCGCGAGTACGATTCTAGCTAATGAATTAAGTTAAGCTGTCTATGTATGTGTCGAATAATGACATAAAAATACTCCCGCTTGGGGAGTATTTTGTAACTTTGATGATAAGTTCTACTGATCGTCGATACAGTAAGTACCAGCACCTTCGAGACGATAGGCGATGGCAAAGTGACGTGAAGTATCGGTCGTAACCTCCTCACCATCACACTTGGCGCCAGTAAATACATAGATGATATGGTTCATCGCTGATGTATTGGCAGCGGTTTGGTAATTCCAATTTACCGAACTAGTGATTCCAGCTTCAGATGTCGTCTGAATCTTCATGCTATAATATGTGCCATCTGGATCTTGGAAAGTATTAGTTGTGGCATTATCGGCAGTACCAGAATTCATATAATTACGGATAAATGAGCATGCCGTATTAGTATTGCAATTATCTGGGAATGACGCCGCGCCAGTCCATTCTCCGGCACCAGGCAAATTATTTGTTTTGGAGGCATTATTGGTCTGGTACTGGACCAAAGAAGTATCTACCCTAGACAAATCGTTACGGCGTTGAGTGTCACGCTGAGAACGCTGAAGGGCTGGGAGTGCTACGAAGACCATCAAGAAGATGAGGCCAGCGATAGCGAGCACGAGCACCACTTCGATGATGGTGAAGCCTTCCTTATATTTAATATTTTGTTTTGACATAAATAAATCCTTTCTTAAGATTTTTTTATACTTATGTTTATAATAACTTAATTAATTCTAAAAATCAAGAGTTTTTTTAATTCCCTACTGAGTTGACGAGGGAGTAGATTGGAAGCAGAGTACCGCCAACCACGACACCGATGAGACCAGCCATGATGACCATAAGAATTGGTTCAATCATGGTGGAAATACCGTTAATTTGTTCGTCGAGTTCGTTTTCATAGACGCCGGCGGCTTTGCCAAGCATTTCATCAATTTTACCAGATTGCTCGCCGATAGAGGCCATTTGCGGAACTAGCGGTAGCATATATTCCCTGTCTTTTAGGGCCTCAGACAAAGCTTTGCCGCCACGAATTATGTCAAGGGATTTGTTAAATTCATCTTCCACGACGGCGTTACTGGTGGCTCTGATAGCAATACTGATAGAGTCTAGCATCGGAACGCCAGTCGCGAGAAGCATCTCGGCGGTGCGAGCAAAACGCGAGACGTAGAGCTTGCGGAAGAGGCCACCAAATACTGGGACGTTGATTTTGAATCCGTCCATAACTTTGCGACCGACCGGCGTTTTCTTGACAAAATAGTAAGTACCGCCACCAATGCCAGCAATCACTAGGAGGACAAGCCACCAGAAAGTGCCAAAGAAATCGGAAACATTTACAAGTATTTGGGTGAGACCAGGTAGCTCCTTGCCCATATCCTCATAGAGGCCTTTGACCTGCGGGACGACCATAATCATCATGAAAGCAAGGACGGCGATAATCACAACCAAGATGATGCCTGGGTAAACCAATGCGCCTTTGATTTTGGAGAGCATGGCGGCGTCTTTTTCCTCCTGATCGGCAAGGCGGCGAAGCGCCATATCCAAAGTACCAGAAGCTTCACCGGCTTGAATAAGTGCGAGATAAACACCATTGAAGATTTCTGGATGAGTAGCAAAGGAGTCATAAAGGCTCTTACCTGATTCAACACTGGTAAGAATTTCTTCGCCAACTTGTTTCATTGGTTTACTCTGAGTTTGTTCGTTGACAGTGCGCAAGCTGGTCGCAAGTGGAAGGCCAGCACCAATGAGGGTAGCAAGCTGACGAGTAAACATAATACGGTCTTTCGTGGTAACGCGACCTTGACGGTCAAAAAGACCTTTGCCTTCTTCGATGACAGTTATAGGTACATAATTTTGTTCCGTCAGTAAGCGACCAGCAGTATGTTCGTCTTCGGCTTGAATACTACCTTTGACGATTTTACCGGTACTTTTCTCTTTGGCTTTATACTTGAATCGTTTCATGCTAGCCTCTGACCATACGGTTTAGTTCATTAATATCGACGGCGTATTCACGAGCAGAATCATAGGATATTACACCGGTCTGAATGAGTTTAGCGAGGGTATGATCCATAGTCTGCATGCCTTCACTAACACCGGTCTGAATGGCAGTATCAAGTTGAAAGGTCTTCCCCTCACGAATGAGTGCGCGGACGGCGGAATTCGCGATCATAACTTCAGCTGCGACAACACGACCACCACCAACGGCGGGAACGAGGCGTTGCGAACAGATTGCCATAAGCATGTTGGAAAGTTGTGAACGGACTTGGGGTTGCTGATGCGATGGAAATACGTCCACCATACGGTCGATGGATTGGGCGGCAGAGTTAGTATGGAGAGTTGCGAACACTAGGTGACCAGTTTCAGCAATAGTGATGGCGGACTTGATAGTTTCGAGATCGCGCATTTCGCCGATAAGAACAACGTCCGGATCCTCACGAAGAGCTGAACGAAGTGCGGCAGCGAAGCTAAAGGTGTCATAGTGGACTTCGCGCTGGACGACAATAGATTGGTCGGATTTGTGAGTGAATTCAATCGGGTCCTCAATAGTGATGATATGCTTGGCTTTTTCACGGTTAATTTTGTTGATGAGCGCTGCAAGAGTGGTGGATTTGCCTGAACCCGTAGGACCAGTAACAAGAACTAGACCACGAGGATAATCGGCAAAAGATTCCACGATAGGTGGAACACCTAACTCTCCGATGGTCTTAATTTCGTTAGGAATGAGACGGAAAGCGGCGGCCATTTTGCCACGCTCATGAAAGATATTAACGCGAAAGCGAGCAATATCGCCAAAAGCAAAAGAATAATCAAACTCTTTATCCTTCAAGTAGATGGCTTGCTGGTCATCATCAATGGTGGCGAAAATTAGATTCTTGACCATTTCTTCGTCAAGGGCTGGGGCGTTAGCAACTGGAACTAGAGCGCCGTCAATACGGAGGATAGGCGGTAGACCGTACTGAATATGAATATCGGAAGCTTTGCGTTGGACGCATTCTTCTAATAAGTTTTCAATTCTCACTGGTACTGTTTGATTGTTCATTTCCATATTATTATACCATAACCTTTATGTTAAATCACTTGCAACGCGGTTAACTTCTTCCATGGTGGTGATGCCCGAAAGAACTTTAAGCATACCATCTTGACGCATGGTGACAGTGCCTTTCTCTTTTGCTAAACGCATAATCTCTGCAGAAGTGGAATGTGAGATAATAAGTTTCTGGATATCCTCATCAACTTCGATGGTTTCGTAAAGACCAGCACGACCTTTATAGCCACCTGGGGTTTCTTTTGAATTTAGACCTTTGGAGAGCATGTAGTGATCTTCGTTAAGAACTGGGAGACCTGGATAGCCTAAATCTTCGCTGACTTTTTTGACATCCGTTTCCCTTTTCGGGAGAAGATCGCCAATGACAGAATTAATGCCTTTAGTTTCAACTTCAGAGGATTTGTAGGACTCGCGTTTCTCGGTTATACGGCGAACAAGACGCTGGCCGATGACTACGTTGAGCGTAGAGGCGAGGAGGAACGGCTCAATGCCCATGTCTAGGAGACGTGGCAAGATACCAGCAGCAGAGTTGGTGTGCAGAGTACTAAACACAAGGTGACCAGTAAGGGCAGCCTGGACAGCAAGTCCAGCAGTTTCGGAGTCACGAATCTCACCCACCATCACCACGTCAGGGTCTTGACGAAGAATAGAACGGAGGCCGGAAGCGAAAGTGAGGCCAGCGTCAACATTAACTTGAATCTGGTTAATGCCGTCCATCTTATACTCAACTGGATCTTCTAGAGTGACAATGTTAATAGCTTCAGACTTGATTTGCTGAATAAGTGCATAGAGGGTGGTAGATTTACCAGAACCCGTAGGACCAGAGGTTAGGATCATGCCGTTTGGTTTTTTGATGCCAGCGAGAACACTGCGAAGGGCGCGACCCGACATACCCATTTTAGCAATATCCATAGTAACGCCGGTCTTATCGAGAAGACGAATAACGACCTGTTCGCCCCAAGTAACTGGAGAAACCGCAATACGAAGATCGATTTCAGTGCCATCCACCATCACGGTGAACTGGCCGTCTTGAGGAACACGATGTTCATCAATTTTAAGGTTGGAGAGAATCTTAATACGCGAAACAAGAGCTGGAGCAATGTTTTTCGGAAGCTCCATAATGCGACGAAGCACGCCATCAATACGACAACGAATAATGAGAGATTTTTCAAGAGGTTCAATGTGGATATCGGAAGCTTTAGTCTTTGCAGCGTAACTTAAAATCGTGGTGAGGGCTTTGGAGATTGGAGAGTCTTGAACAATTGTTTTAACGTCTTTCTTCTCATTATTTTCCTCCGCGCTTGTTTCCTCAATGGCTTCAGCTACGCCCGAAAAATCACCGTGGCCTTTTTCAATCATTTCACGAATGCCCTGTTCAGATGACATCCAGACGCGAATTGGGCGACCGACGAGATTAGACAAATAGTCAGTCATTTGGACGTTGGTAACGTCAACCATAGCCACATTGAGAACACCGTCCTTCTCACCGAGAGGAATAGCGGTGGCGCGAACTTGAGCGTCATGAGGAATTAGGTTAAGCGTATCTTGGTCAAGCGTAACGTTTTTGAGTTCTATGTATGGAACATTGATGAGAATAGCGGTGGCATGAGCGACCATATCGTCGGTAATGGCTCCACGTTTGACGAGTTCGGCCAGCACTGATTGGTTAGACATAGCTAGTTCCGCATTGACCGCGGCGATGATGCCAGCATCAGCAAGACCTTCTGCGACGAGAAGGTTTGCGATTTTAATTTCTGCTTCCCTAGTTAGTAAAGCCATTTTAGTCTCCGCCGTCGGTATTATTAGGGGTTTGGTTCGGGTCTACGAGGGTTTCGGTGGCTTGCATGCAGTTACCATTGATATCATAAGAATCACACTGACCGACATATACTTCTACGGTTGGGTTTACTGCACGAAAATTGAAGACTTCTGGATTCGGTTCGGCTAGATTGTAAGTAAGATTGCTGCTTAATGTTTTATAGGTGACGCTTTGGATTGGCGGGAGCAACATATTACAAATAAAGTATGCGACAATGATGCCAACGATAGCGGTGAAAATTGATGTGGCTAGATCTTGTTTCATTTGCTTGCTCCTGCTGGTTCAATTGTTTTAGATGCCTCTTCAATGGTGGTCGGTGTCGTATAGTATGCGGTAGCTTGGGCATTCAGAATCAGCGTATCGTTACTTCCCCATTCTATTGTGGCGCGCGTGATATTAAACTCACGGATGGAGCGCTCAATGTTATCAAGAAAAGTGACGGTAGTGGCAGTATTTGATTCTACGGATAGACGGACCGAAATTTCATACAAGTTGTTGCCAAAACTTGATTTGCCGGAGGTGCCGGAAGGACTGAGCGAGTCGGGCTCCCAGCCAGAAATGAGGAAAATCTTGTTTAAACTGGAAAGAAGGGCTTCTTCGTTCTGATAAGCAGGTAAGGCATCCGGAATCACGCGAAGAGCCGAGCAACTCTGGATTAGGTTACTGGCATAAACTAATTCGGACGTTGTTTTAGCATCATTATACAATTTGTTCATTTCGGCATAAGTATAATTGCGACCAGTGTCATTATTCAAACACTCAAAGGTGCTTTCTTTTGGTACAGAATTAAGTGCCATGTTGGCGGCCATGCCTTCAAGGATGTTGGCACGAAGTGTGCCAGAAATGGTAGAGGCGTCAATAGAATCAGGATTACAGTTGGCTAGCTCGGCGTCAGAATAGATAACGCCACTAGGTCTTGGGCAAATGCCGATATTCTTGATGGCATCCGAATAAGAAACGATGGATTGCTCCTCGACTGCGATAACGTTTGAGTTAAAAGATATTTTGTTAATAAAGTGAATCACAAGTGAAATCGCGACACCGAGCAAAACGGAGGTGGCGAGAACTGCCACAATAACATACTGTTGGGCTTGAGAGATTTTGGCGCGTTTACCGAGCTCTTCGAATTTTGCCATTCTAGTTGCCTCCATTCTGATTAATACACTGCGTGTCACCATCTTCACAGTCGGCGGCGCGTTCTTCAAACATGTTTTGGATTTGAACGAACGAGTCAGTCACGTTGACACGACCAGACGGGCCAATGGCGAGAACGTGATGATTGTTGAATGAGTAGACTTCTGGGTTAACAGAAATGATGGCAGAGAAACGAAGCACGAGCTCATTACCGGAACCACGACCGTTGGATGAATCGGAAATTTTAATGCCGTCCGCTCCTCCTGGAACTAGGAGACAGGTTTCGTTGGATGATGTCCAAGTAGGTGCACCACTTATAGCACTCGGAGTGCCTGTATATGTAGTACACTGACTGTCGAAGTGTGGGACGCCAGTAATGTTGCCAGAAAGGTCCATACGGGATTGTTGATACCATTCATCAAACTGTGGGGTGCGCCAAATCTGAACTACAGTCTGACCATTGTAAGTCGTGGTTTCATAGCTACTATCACGGGTGGCGTTACGCGCCGCGGTATCGTCTTCGTCGGATTGAAGATTTTCTAGACTCTCACTGTAGGCTGGATTGCAACCCTCACCGTTGATGAGCCAGTATGCGTAATAGCCCTTGTCGGGATCAGATAAGGTGGCGCCGTTAGAGCCGGATTCAATCATGCAATATGCAGGAATAGCATCGCCGTTCTTATCAACGTAGTTCCCATAATCGTAGCGCATATATTGCATACTTTTCTTAAAGGAATCGAGTACATTGTAATCAATGTATGGTGGCAAATTAGCGTTGGCTTGAGCATCAAAGGAAATGGTTGGCGATTCAGCGGCGAGATCAATGCTGAGTTCTGAGATAGTAATGGTATCACCACTGGTCGGCAAAAGCGCCGAAAGAACGCCGAAGGTGCGAGATAGTAGTTTCTTGTTTTCGGTGATAGAAGCGAGATTGCCAAGCTGGTCTTTCACGGTGAGATATTTAGTGAGGTCGCTATAGTTGATAATTTTGGAAGATAGGGCTTCCAATGTTCCTTTTTTGCCTTCTACGACAGTACGTTGACCGCCAGCGATAACGGCAAAGACTACGATAACGGCAATGCTAGCTAGACCAACGACAATACAAACAAAGAAAGTTAGATTACGAATCTTGAGGGCTTTGATCATCTCGCCTTTGACATCGGGGACTAGATTGATTTCACGTGCCATTAGTCATTACTCCTTTCAGAAAGTCCAATTACCACTGCAAATTCGCTAGCCACTGGTGCAAGAGCACGTTGCTGAGGAGCAGTAGTGCGGACTAGTTGCCATGGATTACCATTCATAGCTGGAACGTTAGTACGCGCTTCAATGTATTCTGGGAATAGCGGAATGCGGCTAGCGTATCCAGAGAGTACGATGCCGCCGACTTTGCCGTTTAGATATTTAGTCTGGAAGAAACGGACGGACTTCGCAAGTTCAGATGCATAGACTTCGAGAGGTTGATTCAAGATTTTAAAGACTTGTCCGTCTACCTGATCGGAAGCGAGACCAAACTTGAGAATAAATTGACGGGCTTGATCTTCGCGAACGTTGAGGCCGTTTGATAATGCTTTGACAAAGCTACCAAAGCCACCTGGAATAGAACGGACGAGACGAGGCTGGTTCTTAAACATAATCACGAGATCGGTGGATTTCTCGCCAAAATCTACTACCATTGTAGCATCCATGGCACCTGGAATAGTGAGGGCGCGAGCCATTGCGAGTGGTTCTGGTTCCATAGCAATAATATTAAGACCAGTCGCCTCTATGACATCCATAGTAGTTTCAGCATAATCTTTAGCAACGGAGGAAACAAGGACTTCGGTTTTGGCTGGATCATTAGGACTGGGGCCCAAGATAATGTAATCAGCCTTAGCATCATTGATAGCCATCGGGACATACTTATCAAGTTCATAGCGGAATGACTTGGCTAGCTCCTTTTCGGCGACAGTATCCGTCTCGACAATGGAAGTAAATGTCTTACTGGCTGGCAAACCAATGGCGATATTCTTAGTACGAATACCGGCTTGATTGACGGCACCAAGAATGGCTTCACCTAGGCGCTTGCGGCCTAATTCGGATTCATCAGTAGTCAATTTGGGTTCAATAGGTACATAAGCGTATTTTGATAACGACCAACCATGTGCTGCGTCACCAGAAAGTTGAACGATACGCATCGCATTTGTCCCAATATCTAGGGAGAAGAAGTCGCCCACGCCATGTAATAAGTTCATATGCTTATTATAAGCGTTTATGTTTTATTTTGCAAGTTTTAAATAATAAAATCTTTCTATGTTGCCCGTCTTGCCGTGAAGTTCGTTGTCATGCTTTCCAATAATGATGTAACTGTTTTTCTTGAGCCAGTACTCGAATTGTTTGATGATTTCGCGGCGAATGGTCTCGTTTTTGACAATACCTTTGCGGAGCTGGAATGGCCTTGCTTCGAATTGAGGTTTTAGCATGACGAGAAATTCGGTGTGAGTGTCAGCTAGGTTTCGCTTAGCGTAAAAAAGAACTTTAGTAAGGCTGATGAAAGAAACATCGGCGACGATTACATCTGGAAACTTATTTTGGTCGCTTGTTTCCAATCTAAAATCAAAAATATCCGTCTTTTCGTGGAGTTCTACGCGTGGGTCGTAGCGGAGAGGGGACTTCATCTGATTCGTTCCCTTCTCGACTGCAATAACTTTATTGGCGCCTCTATTCAGAGCTAGTTCGGTGAAGCCACCGGTAGAAGAGCCAATATCTAAAACTTTTTTACCACGAAAATCAAACTTGAAGGCGTCCGTTGCGCCTTCAAGTTTGTAATAGCCTCTATTTACGGCCTCGGTATTCATAAGTATCCGTGTCGATAGAGACAACATCGCCTTCCTTGATGAAAGCAGGGACTTTGACTACGACGCCAGTTTCAAGGGTGGCATCCTTCATGACCGAGCTAGTAGTGTCACCTTTAACTGCAGTTTCCGTATAGGTAACAGTGAGCCAAAGGTTCTTAGGTAGCTGTAAGTTGATGGGAGTACCGTTGTAGAATTGGATTTCCATCTCGTCGCCGTCTTTCATAAAATCCTTGGAATCACCAACCATGTCTTTCATGAGTTCGTATTGCTCAAATGATTCTGGATCCATGAAATAAAACTTTTCATCATCCTTGTAAAGATATTGAACTTTACGAGTGGTAACTTCGGCTGGCTCTATCTTCTCTTGGCCTTTGAAAGTTTTGGGGAGAAGAGCGCCTGTGATGAGATTCTTCACTTTGACATTCACGATGGAACCACCACGACCCATGACTTTCTGAGAATATTCTACCACCTTATACGGCTGACCGTCTAAAGTGATGAGGGTGTTTTTCTTTAGATCTGTAGGTCCGTACATATTACTCCTTAGTTATTAGAAACAAATGGCAAGAGAGCTAAGTGGCGTGCACGCTTAACGGCAGTAGCCAATTGGCGCTGTTGCTTGGCGCTCAAGCCAGTCTTGCTGATTGGCTCAATGCGACCGTAGCTATCAATATACCGTTGCAAAGTTTTGGTATCGCGATAGTCAAAATAGAGATTTGGATCATTCTTGTATTTTTTCATATTCATCCTTCCTTCGCTTTAAATTATTAGAATGGAACTTCGCTGAGATCAATTTCATCAGGAATGTCTTCCGGAACATCGGCAGGTGCCTCTTGACTAGATGCTGAGGAACTATAGTTATTGTTGCCAGAACCACCATCACGGCTCGATGAGCCAGTGAAATTGAAATCTTCAACGACGATTTCGGTGCGGGAGCGCTTGCCACCACCGTTTTTATCTTCCCAACTACGTTGGCTGAGACGGCCAGAAACGAGGACGCCACTTCCCTTCTTGGCATACTGAGCAATCATTTCGCCAAGTTTATTCCAAGCGGAACAATCAATGAAACTGACTTCTTCCTTGTTTTCGCCATTAGCGTCACGATAGGTGCGATTGACGGCGACAGAGAAGCTACAAACGCTGGCACCGTTCGGGGTGCTACGTAGTTCTGGGTCGCGAGTGATGTTGCCGGTAATGATGGCTTTGCTAAATCCGCGCATACTTAAGCCTCCTGTTCTTCTGTTGTTGCAGTTGATTCGGTCTCGCCTTTCGCGGCACGACGAGCGGCGTATTTCGCCTTGCGCTCATCGACACGAACGAGAAGGTAACGCAAAACTTCGTCGGTGATGTTGAGGGCATTGCTAATCTTGAGCGGTGCGTCAGCTGGAAGCTGGACATCGTAGTAGTAATACACTGCAAAATCCTGACCATTGATACCGTAAGCAAGACGCTTCTTGCCATCGTTCTCTTCTTTCGTGATTTTGCCACCAGCCGATTCCACAAGTTTCTTGACTTTGGCGAGGGCTGGATCCAGATTGGTTTCCAAGTCTGGATGGTAGAGGACAGAAAGTTCGTAATCTTTCATAATACTCCTTTGGTTAAAGCAAACGCGGCTCTCCATCTTACGCCACGATATTATTCGTGCGGGGTTTGGTTCTCACCCAGATAGGTTGGCTCGTTTGCTGAGCTGATAATGCTGTAATTATAACACAGATGAGGACAAGTAGCAAGAAGCTATCGGAGATTTTGCGAAAAGTTATGTTTACCTATCCCAAGGAAAGTTATGGCCGAAATGACCGTATTTGGCGGTTTCTTC
Organism: Candidatus Nanosyncoccus sp.; assembly: GCA_045603965.1. Classification (GTDB taxonomy): domain Bacteria; phylum Patescibacteriota; class Saccharimonadia; order Saccharimonadales; family Saccharimonadaceae; genus Nanosyncoccus. Next base: position 20,220 of record JAZUND010000034.1, read on the forward strand.
GTAGATTGGACGACGAAGATTCAAGAATTCGATAATTCCCTTCGGTGTGAGATCGTAGCCTTTGATTTCCTCTGGCTGCCCGTCAATAATAACGGTCTGTTCGAGTGGTTCAGCTTTGCCGATGGCATAAGCGAGGCGAACAAGCACTTCGTGGGCGTTGCGCTTTTTCAGATAATCAACGGCGATTTTACGCGCCATGTAAGCAGCGGAACGGTCGACCTTAGTGGCGTCTTTGCCGGAGTAGCAGCCACCACCAATGGCGATGCGAGGGCCATAGTTATCAACGATAAGCTTGCGGCCAGTAAGGCCAGTATCAGCGTCGAAACCACCTTGATGCCAGTCGCCGGCAGGATTAATATGTAGCTCAATTGAGGACTCTTGAGCTCCTTTTAAATCATTTTCCTTAATAAAATCCTTGACGAGTTTTTCGAGTTCGGTTTTGCTAACATTTTGGAAGCTGGCGACAATAGAGGCGATAGTACCATCTGGAGCGATAGTGACTTGGGTTTTGCCATCATATGGGTATTTGTCATAAATAAATTCATTGAGATGGCGAGAGAGGACGACTTCACGCGGTAAGAGCTCTTCGGTTTCATCGGTGGCGTAGCCAATCATAATTCCCTGGTCGCCGGCGCCGCCGGTATCAACACCTTGGGCAATCTCGGGAGATTGCTTGACAATCTTGGTGTGAACTTCAACATCATCGCCGGCAATACGATGGACGATTTTTTCAATGTCCACGTCGCCTTTAGAAGTAATTTCACCGGTAACAAAGACGACACCATGGCCGCCACAGGTTTCGGCAGCGACACGGGACTCTGGATCTTGCGCTAAATACGCGTCGAGAATTGCGTCACTAATTTGGTCGCAGAGCTTATCTGGATGCTTGGGTGATACTGATTCTGCAGTACGATAAAATTGATATTGGTTTGTAGCCTTAGTAGACATATCTTTCCTTTCTTTGGCCGGAATTACCACCTTGGCATGGCTAGGTTGGCAGAAGGTCATAGGGCCGGTCCCTCGTTTCTTCTTGATATTATTTCATTATTGTACTATACGTTGGCTAGATTATCAAATTCTTCCATAGAAGAAATGAGAAGATCGCGAGGCTTATTGCCGTTCTGGGCGCCAATGACGCCGATTTCCTCAAACCAGATGGCGAGACCAGAGACGAAACCATGGCCTTTACCAAGATAAGTCTGGAGCATGGCGGTACTGAATTTGCCTTTGGAAAGTGAGATTTCTACGGCTTTGCGAACAATAGGGTCATTTGGGTCAAAACGACGGCCGAGGTCACCAATGGCGCCACCACTCGCAGGGCCCATGCCTTTGATGGCGACGGTTTGCGCAATAACTTCCGCATTATACTGAGGCGGACGCTGTGCGCGCAGGAAATCGGTGACTTTCTCTATGTCTTCATCTGGAGTCCAAGCGCCCTGAACACGTTCCGGGCCGTTGGCTGTTTCCTCGGTGGAAAGGAGCATATCGCCCTGGCCAAGTAATTTCTCGGCGCCAGACATATCAAGAATGATACGAGATTCCATGGAGCTGAGGACACGGAAAGCGATGCGTGACGGAATATTGCCTTTGATAAGACCGGTGATAACTTTAACGATAGGCTTCTGAGTAGCGAGGACGAGGTGCATACCAGCGGCACGACCAAGCTGAGCGATACGGACGATAAGTGGCTCCAAATCCTTTGAGGCCTGCATCATGAGGTCGGACATTTCGTCAATGACGATAACGATATATGGCATTTTCTCAGTATTTGGGTCGTCATCTTTGATGCCGTCTTTTTGCTTTTGCTCCATTTTTTTGTTATATTCGGTGATTTTCTTGACTTTTTCTTCGGCCATTTGAGAGTAGCGGCGGTCCATTTCGCCGACGGCCCACTTCATAGCAGAAAGAGCTTTGGCGGTGTCTGTAATAACTGGGGTCAAGAGATGTGGGATGTCATTGTAGGCGACCATTTCAACTTGCTTTGGATCAACGATAATAAGACGCATATCGGAAGGCGCATTGTGATAAAGCAGAGACATAATAAGAGTGTTGGTCATAACGGACTTACCAGAACCAGTAGTACCAGCGATGAGTAAATGGCGCATGCTGGCAAGATCAGAGACGACTGGTTTGCCAGAGATATCCTTACCGACGGCAAACGCAAGAGGACCTTTGGCAGATTTCCATTCGGGGCTTTCTATAATGCCACGGAGAGAAACGGAAGCGGAACGGATATTTGGCACTTCGACGCCAATAAGCTGGGTGCCCGGAATAGGTGCTTCAATGCGAACTGTTTGGGCGGAAAGGTTGTAGGCGAGCTCTTTGTCGCGAGCAGCGATTTTGGCAAGATTGACACCACCTGGAGCACGGAGAGTATACTGAGTGACGCGCGGACCGACGTTAGCATCTTCCATTTCAACTTCAATACCGAACTCTGAGAAAGTCTTTTGTATAATATAGGCATTCTGCTTGACGTTGCCGGCATCCTGCGGAGATTGCTTCTTACTAAGGAGAGAGGTAGATGGCATTTTCCAGTCGGCGTCACTTGCGGCGGTGAGAGCCTTTTCTTCTGGCTTCTCTTGAGGTTTCGGGGCATCTTCGGGTGTAGCTGCTGGTATATTGATACGTGGAGATTTGTGGGCGAAGATGCCCTTGGTTTTGGTTTTGACGGCTGGCTCAGCAGCCGTGGCAGAGCTAAGCCCAGAATTAACTTTGATTTCAAGCTGGCCGAGTTTTTTGTCAGACTTAGGTTGAGTAACTTTATTGTTCGTTTTAACGAGATTTTTAGTACTTTTGAAAAAGGTGAGTGGTGATACTTGAAAAATGAAGAAAAGTGTAATAAGCACAAGCACTATGTATATACAAATCACAAAACCTTGGTCTAAAGCTTCGGTCATTACGCCGTTGAGCCATTTACCGACAATGCCACCGCCGTTCCAGATAGCAGCGATGCCAGATATCCAGACAATCATAAGGATACTAGCGAGGTAAACCGGAATAGCAACACGATTATCGTCGGCACGAAATTTTTTAACGGCCAAGTAAACGAGAAGCGGCGGAATAAAGTAGGTGGCATAACCAAGACCACTCATAATAAACTCGTGGATAGTGTTTAGTGCATCGCCACCATGGCCGAACCAAGTGATGACGAAGAAGAGGGCAAGAGCTATCATAAGCACTGCGACAATTTGTCGCCAGAAACCTCCTGGAAGCTCGTGCTCAACGGTGGTAACTTCCCTTTTGGATTTTGCGGAAGGGCGACGCTTGGAAGTGGCTCTGGATTTAGTGGATTTCTTCTTTGCTACCATGTATTATATATAGCACATTTTAGAGAAAAACACAAGGGGGATGGGGGTGAGGTTTCTGAAGTGTGATGAAGCATTAAAAATCCACCCCAAAGGGTGGATTTAGACTACTTTCTGTCGAGGTAATCTTGGTGACCGGCGCCACCTCTAGGATTGACTTCCATTCCGCATGACTCAATGAAAGATTTCCATGAGCCAAATAGCTTTATGCATACAGAGGAGGATGGTTCCGACATTTCTGACAAGAACGGAGCTCTGCCGAGTTGAGTATAAAGAATTTTAGCCTTAGCAATAGCTTCTTTTTTTGTGTAAACGTGCCTTTTAGGTTTTTCTAAAAGCCCAGATTCGATTAGAGCGTTATCCCAAGAGCCAAACAGTTTTCGATAGACACTGGCCTTTGGCGACTTAAGATCTTTCTGCAACGGTAATCTCCCTAGCTCTTTTCTAAGTCTTTGCAACGTAGCGATGGCTTCAGCTTTGTCGAAATCATTTTCAATAAATTTTTCCAAGCCTATCAACTTGACGATTTGTTCTTTGCTGCCAAACTTTTTCTGGAACGTGTACCAACTCGGCATTTTTTTATCTGCATTGATTTCCCTGATACTTGGCAATCTTCCGAGCTGTAATGCTTTATTCCTATACGATTCTAGAATTTCGTAGTCAGAAATAGTGCGATTATTAAGAATTATCTTTTCTCCGATGATCTTCTGTTTTAATGCAAAGATGCTCCCAAATAACCTATAATATGCACTTGCTTCACAAGAGAAGCCATTCGCTATTGTGATTTCATCCCTATTGGGGAATCTGCCATGAGCATAATAAAAGTCAGCATATTCTTTATATAATTGCTCAGTTTCATGCTTGCTTCTTAGGAATACAGCGGTCTTCGCGATTATCTGACCAAGATCAATATGTCTCTCTACAAACTTCTTACTGGGCATGGATATAGCAAAGGGTTTCTGGTTAGAACGAGCGGAGGAATTAGTCTTCGTCTCATCATCGATAGTATTAGCTATTTCCCGTTGGAGGGCATCAAGCTCAAGAAGGCGTTCGTAATTAGCGACAAAATCAAGGACATGGACACATTCTTTTCCTGGGACGAGACGAAGACCGCGGCCCATCTGCTGGAGCAGGACTGTCGGTGAAGTAGTAGTACGGAGAAAAACTATAACATCAACTTCGGGAATATCGACACCTTCATTGAGTTTATCCACGGCAATGATAGTGCTGACTTTACCCTTTTTGAAATCATGAATTTGCTTATCCGATACTTCATACGGCATGTCGGAGTGAACTACTTTAGCTTCGGGCATAAGACGAGCGATTTCTTCGGCATGATTGATGTTCTTACAGAAGATAATCGTGCGCTTGCCAGATAGTGCTACAATTCGTTCACGAATAATACGGACGATTTCCTCATCACGACAAGGAAGGAAGAAGAGCCGATTCAACTGGTTCAGGGAGATTTTCTCTGAACTTTGCATAAATCTAGTAATCTCTTCGATATTCAAACCATCATCCATAATGCGATAGTCGATAGGGGTCAGAAGCCCCTCGGCGAGAGCACGGGCAAGCCCGAGATTAAAAATCGGTTCTCCGAATATATCCTCAATGTTTCGTTGGTCTAGCCGGACTGGTGTCGCGGTAAGACCAAGGAGATAGCTAGGACAAAAATGGAGAACGACTCTGCGGTAAGTTGTAGCTTGGGCGTGATGTGCTTCATCGACAACGATGTAGTCAAATTCATCTTTGGGATAATTCCCCAGAGAATTCGCCAGTTTACAAAAGGATCCAAAGAGAAAATTAACTTTCCGCTTCGGAGTGTGCTTATTATCAAGCAGAGCGTAGGAGTATTCTTCGCCGAAAAAGGCTTTAAACTCTTCCTTAACCTGCTGCAAGATAGGCACAGAGTCGCAAAGATAGAGCACTTTAGAGTCCGGATGATCTCTTAAATAACGTTCGATGTCAAAGATGGCTGTCATAGTCTTGCCGAGGCCAGAAGCCATTACTATGAGGCCTTTACCAGACTCTCGTGAGTCGGCAATAAACTTCAAGGCTTGCTTCTGGTATTCCCTTGGCGTGCGTTTGGAATTTGCCAAATAAATCACCTGACCTTTCAGAGTAGTCTTTTAAGTTACTTAGACTAGAAAAAATAATCTATGTCTTGATTATAGCACAAACATTATAAAATGTCAATAGGCTAACAGATGGGGGCGTGGCAATTTACCGCTAAATCGGGTTGTGTCTAGCGGTGCATGAAAAAGGCCCGATAATCTGGGCCGAGAGGGACAGGAGTTACGGATGCGGATTAAGAGCGGCGGAGATAGAGTCCATAAGAGCGTTAGCGGTGCAATAGAGACCAATGTCATCTATGTCTATTGATCTCGCCACGATATTTAACGGGGCTTCGAGCTCGCGCTCAAGGTTGTAAAGATTCTCGCGGCCAGCTATCTGGCAAACCGTAGCTTGTCTTGCGTTGGCTTCTTCAACGAAGCGTTCGTATTTGTGCCTAATGCGTTCAATTTCCGCACTAGCCCAATCAACGGTACCTACCACTTAAAAATCCCCCTTTGCAGTGATATGTTTTTATTATATCACATTTAATGTAAAAATGCAACAGTTGGATGGCTTAACGCCTTGTGGTAAAATTGAACTATGGAAAAAGGTAATGCTATTTCTGGAAATGGTCGTGTTAGTATTATTAATACTAATGCTGAGCAAACGGCCGAACGTGAGCAAAGACAATTGGAGCGGCATAAGAGGAAGTTAGTAGGGTATTTATTGTCTGGCGGAGATATGGGGTATATTTTTGATGCGGATGATAGGTATAGCGAAAGGCATAGTACCGAAAGAGAAAAAAGGATGGCATTTGGTCTCATAAGTGGCTACCCCGAGATGTGCACTAAGGCCGAAAAACAATTGCTGGAAAAAATTGCAAG
>JAZUND010000035.1:0-28433 GCA_045603965.1 Candidatus Nanosyncoccus sp.
CACAATAGTAATTTCGTTACTATCACTATAATTCCCAGGAGATAGATTATCTATACTTAAATCATCGGATACTGCAATACTAACAGTAGGGTTAAAAGTGAAGCCAATGTCTACATCATTTTGGTAGGTGAGAGCAGAGACGGTGACACCCGTGATTAGACTCAACAATACAGCAAAGACGGGTCCTGCCGACCTCCTCCCCCAAAATTTTGCTAACGCAAACATTTTGGGGGTCCCCCTTCGGTCGTCACCCGTCTGTATCTTTCTCGTTCTATTACCCTTCTTCATGCATATACCTCAATCACGCTTTTCACTTTTTATTATCGCGTTGCGGTGCCACTAAAAAGCGTATATAAAAATGGCACCGCAAGGGTGCAATTACAAATAGTTATGCCGAATTGATTCAAACACAACCACATGTTCCTTACGGCGCCATGCTTATTGTGCTTGAACCAAATTATGAAAATAATCCGGCTATGTTTTAAACTATTTGTAATTGCACTTTAATCATACCACATATTTTCATTTTGTGTGGAAGATTTTTCAAAATCGTATTGCTTATTCTAAACCTAGACGGTTTAACGAATTTGCCAGAGGCGAAAAAGGTTATGCATAGCAATTGGTTTGCTTAGTATCGTAATTTCAAAGCGTAAATCCGTACCGAAAAAAATCTAACTAGTCAGTAGACTAGTTAGAAAACCCATAAGGAAAGTGCCCCTAGAGCGCTTTTCTTTATATTTAGTATATTATAGTTTGGCTACTTTGTGTATAATATATGGTATGGAAGATTTTGACTATTTAGGCGAGGGGGAAGTATACTTGGATTCGGCTTGTCAAAGTTTGAGGCCGCGACCGGTGATTGACGCAATTAATAATTATTACACTGAGCATAATTCGTGTGGCGAACGCGTGAAATACAAATGGGGCAGAATAACGGACGAGAAGGTTGAGATGGCGCGCGAGAAAGTTCTAAAATATTTGAAGTTAAAAGGGAAGAAATATACTGTTTCTTTTACACTGAATACAACCTACGGCATCAATCTAATTTTGAACCAGTTAGATGCAAAAAAGTTTAAAAAAATAATGACTAGCGAAATTGAACATAATTCGCCGTTTCTTGCGACGATGGCTTTCGCAAAGCGAAGCGGATTGCCGCGCGAAGTAATGAGGCGAAACGATGATGGATCAATCCCGCTAGAAGATTATGATTTTACGGATGCAGTGGTGGTAGTGAACTGTGCATCTAATTTTGATGGTAGAAAATTACTTAATATTGAAGAATTAAACAAGAAAGTGCATAAAGCAGGCGGTGTTTTAATCATTGATGCGGCGCAAGCCATGGCACATTCTGTTGAAGTATTGCGTGGCGTGGAAGTGGATGCGATTTGTTTTTCCGCACATAAATTATATGCGCCTTCACTTGGCGTAATTGTATGGAGAGACGAACTCGATGAGATGTTGCTGCCGAACTGGTTAGGTGGAGGAATGGTGGATGATGTAAAAGTGGATTCGTATTTACTTTCAGCCGAGAACAAAGAGCATAGGTTTACTAGATTTGAATCTGGACTCCAGGCGTGGGGTGAGATAGTGGGACTCGGTGCAGCATTAGACTGGCTAGATAGTTTATCAAAAAAAGATTGGCAGAATTTACATGATAATGCTAATGAACTATTTGAGTTCTTACACGGCTCTGGCAAAGTACACTTGGTTAATAAAGAAGTAAACCCAACCATGTCATTTTACATAGAAGGTCTTGATTCGCACTTGCTAGGTGAAGCGTTGTCGCGAGAGAGCATTATGGCACGCACTGGGTATTTCTGTGCACATTATTATCTTGGTCATGTGCTAGGCATGCCACCGCTGATGAGATTTTCGCTTGGTTTACATAATCGTCCAGAAGATATTGAAAAAACGAAAAGCGTCTTGGCAAAAATAATAAACTAGTGGTAAAATGTATATATTATGGTGTGTATAGCTGCATTTATTATTTTGGCCTTAATTGGTGTGTTTGTGGCCATTATTTCAATTTTTAAACCAAAGGTAGGAAAAGCCTACTGGAAGATGTTTAAGAAAGCGTGGGGTTGCCTTTGGAAAAAGGTGAGGTTGCAGAAGTGCGAAACTGGCTTTAAGGAGGATGTGAAGAATACTATTTTGTCGCGCGTGATCGTAAAACATCCGAAATGGGTCAAGCCTTTATCGGTTGTGATTGAAGTGATTTCGGTAGTGATTGTTATTGTGGCAGTGTGGGCGTTACTTACTGCTATTAAATCTTTGCTTGCAATCTGGGCGCTTGGTTCTTGCAACGTAACGAAGCCATCGGCATGTTCACTCGGTGCAGAAGTTTGCTCAATTGACGACTCTGAGCCGACAAATATGGTAGAAGCAACTGGGCGCTGGTTCACGGAGTGGGGAGAAATCTTTGAAGCGATTCCTGATAAGTTTAGAACTTATAATCCAGAAGACTATGATTTTAATTACGTTTCAGTGAATACTGGCGAAAATGCCGACAAACCGATTGCTGTAGATATATTTGATCCTGGTTGTTCTGTATGCATGATGTCTTATCGCAATCAGAAGGAAGCTGGCTTCTTTGACAAATACGATGTGCACATGGTGCCATTTGCTATTCAAGATGCAGACGGTAAATATAAGTTTGCGAATTCGGCGATCGTGGTGCGTTATATGTTTGCGGCGGAGCAGATTCGTTCGGGTCTTGCCATAACGCTACTCGATCATATTTTCACAGAAAAGGATGAGGACGGTGTTTCATATCAAACATTGCTTAACGATTATTATGGTGAAACTGAAACAACTTATCTGCTGGAGTGGTGGCTGAAAGAAGCTGGACTTGATAAGAGTGGCATTGAAACGATTCGTAAAATCGTTAACTATCCAGAGACTACAGACAAGATGAATGAGAATACCGATCTCGTGGTAAACAAACTAAAGGTCAAGGGGATTCCGACGATGCTCTTTGATGGCAAAAAACATACTGGGCTTTGGAAATCAGAGTAGTTCGTAATCGTTTTTTATGATTATGTTTATTGTAAAATTTACAACATTTTGCACGCGACCGCCGTTAAATTGGTGGAAAACTTTGAAAGAAAAATCTTGACTTTACAGCTGGTCAGGTATAATATAATAGTAATACTATGTAGACAGGATGCGAGGTGATGTCTGAAATACCAGATAAACAAATAAAAAGATTGCGTAGCCTAATTAGTGAAGCTGAGACTAGCTTATCGGCTGCAAAAGAATTGCTAATTTCCATTCTTGGTGATGGAGAAACGATTACTGCCCCACGCGAGACGATTGTTTCAGGGCCTGAAGGTAAAATTGTCGAAGGCATCTTTGATGGGCAGATTATGATTGGACCAGATGGTAAAAATTATCCCGTACCAGCAAATTATGCCTCTAAGTCTAAGCTGGTTGAAGGCGACATCATGAAGCTCACCATTACTGAGGACGGCAGATTCTTATATAAGCAGATTGGTCCGGTAGAGCGTAAAACAGTAATTGGTACTCTTACGCACCATGATGATAAGTATTATGTAGAGGTAGCTGGCAAGGAGTATCAAATTCTTTACGCATCAGTAACGTATTTTCATTTGCGTGAAGGATCACAAGTTTCAGTGACGATACCTGCACAAAATGATGATGCGACATGGGCAGCAGTTGAGGCTGCTTTGTAGTGAAGAATTTATATCGGCGATATAGACCGTTGGCGCTAAGTGAAGTGGTCGGTCAGCCGCAAGTGACGGAGCCACTTCTTAAATCTTTAGAAGCTGGCAAGATTAGTCATGCGTATCTTTTTGTAGGGCCGCGTGGCTGTGGCAAAACGAGTGTAGCTAGGATTTTGGCTCACGAAGTAAATGGCTTCCAGTATAATCTAGAAGACGATTATGTTGACATTATTGAAATTGATGGTGCGAGTAACCGCGGAATCGATAACATTAGGGAATTACGCGAGAAAGTAGCTATCGCCCCGACGTCTGGTAAATACAAAGTTTATATTATTGATGAAGTGCATATGTTCACCAAGGAGGCATTTAATGCTTTACTTAAAACCTTAGAGGAGCCGCCCGAACATGTTATTTTTATAATGGCGACGACTGACGCCTATAAGGTTCCCGTTACGATTACGTCACGTGCGCAAACTTTTACGTTCAGGTTAGCCGAATCTAGCGTAATGTTTAAACATTTGCGCGAGATTTGCGACAAAGAAAACATAAAGATCAATGATGCCGCGCTAGACATAATCGTTAAACGAGGTGGCGGCTCATTTCGCGATTCATTATCCTTGCTGGATCAAATCTCTACGTTATCCGACGGCGAAATTACAAAGGAACTTGTCGTGTCAGCTATGGGTTTACCAGAAGAAGAAAAGATTACCGAGTTACTAAATGATTATCTTTTGGGGGATATAACTAAAATAATAAATGATTTAAAAGAATTACTTTCTTCTGGCATTAAAGCCGAGACTTTAACTGAGGAAATGATTTCGCATATAATTGATGAGCCGAAAGCGGAGCTATTGTCACTTCTTTCAAAATTGACCGATATTAAAGCGCCGTTTGCGGAGGCAAGACTACTGGTGGCACTGACCGAGACACCCGGCAATCGTTCTTCGGAATCCATGAGATTGCCCTCGATGCCGCACAATGAACAACCGACAAATATTAGTACACAATCTCCTTTTGATTGGGAGAAGTTCATGGAAACAGTACGCGGAATGAACGACGCAATTCATATGCAACTTAAAAATGTAGAATATGCAATAAACGGCAATACTCTTGATATTTATCCAACCAAAAGAATTGGCAAAACCATTCTCGGTAGAGATAATAATAAGAAAATCTTGACTGATGCAGCTGGCGGTCTTAAGGTCGTAGTTCATGACGTGGGCGAAAATCCAAACGCAAAAAAGGATGCGTTGGTTTCTAAAATTTCTGATATAATGGGTGGTGAGGTACAAAATGACGGAGGAGGTAACCCATTCTAATAGTAGTGGCCGGGTGCCACCGCAAGATACTGTTGCTGAGAAATCTTTGCTCGGTGCAGTGATGATTTCTGATGGCGTATTGCCGGAAGTTTTGAATATTATACGCCCGAAGGATTTTTACGAAGAAAGGCATCAGATAATTTTCGATGCAATGATGAGTCTTTACGATCAGCATCGACCGATTGATTTGTTGACTCTTACGGCGGAATTAAAAACATTGAAAAAACTAAAGGACGTGGGGGGAGCGCCATATTTAACCGAATTGTCTAATTTTGTGCCAGCTGCATCACACGCTAAAGCTTATGCTGATATTATTGAGAAAGCTTCTACAAGACGCAAGCTGATTCAAGCTGGTACGCATATCGCCAATAAAGCGTACGAGGAAGATACTAATGTGAGTGACCTAATTGGCGCAGCAGAGAAAGAATTATTTGAGGTATCAGATAAGATTATAAAAAGTGATTATGTGCCAATGGACGAACTTTTGGCCGATGCGTTTGATCGAATTGAAGAGTTGCAGAAAAATAAAGGTGCGCTGCGCGGACTTAAAACTGGGTTTCGCGATCTTGATAAAAAAACAGCTGGTTTTCAGAAGGGTGATTTGGTAATTATCGGTGCGCGCCCAGCAATGGGTAAAACAACTTTTGCACAAAATTTAGCTTACAATATTGCCAGTATGAATAAGCGTGGTGTGTTATTCTTCTCAATGGAAATGGCGGCAAACGAAATTGTGGACCGGATGATTTCCGACGTATCTGGTGTAAATAACTGGAACATTCGTACTGGCAATTTGACCGAGGAAGAGTTCTCGCGTATTGGTGATGCAATGGGTGAAATGGACGAAATCCCAATTTACATTGACGATACGAGTTCAATGACGATTACAGATTTGAGGAATAAAGCGAGACGTGCACAACATGACCATGATATTGGAATAGTAATTGTGGATTATTTGCAGCTCATTCAAGGTTCAGATAGGTACGCAGGGAATCGTGTACAGGAAGTAACGGAGATATCACGTGGGTTGAAAATTTTAGCACGCGAATTAGAAATACCTGTTGTAGCGCTAGCGCAGCTGTCGCGTAACGTAACTGGTCGCGACGATCCGCGCCCTGTACTTTCGGATCTTCGTGAATCTGGCTCTATTGAGCAAGATGCAGACCTCGTGATGTTCTTGCATCGTCCAGATTACTATAAAGCCAATGACGACAATTACGAAGAGACTCATATTACTGAATTATTAGTAGCGAAACACCGCCATGGTGCAATTGGCAAAATTGAACTTTACTTCCATCCAGAGTTACTCAGGTTTATGTCACTTGATAAGACGCGACCAGAATAATTTTGCGCATTTATTGCCATTATGCTATAATTAAATGGTGAAGAAAATTATTATTTCTAAACTTTTTTTATACAGATACCGGTTTATTATCGGTTACACGATACTTGGATTAGCATTTGTATTTTTATTATTAACGTTACCTTTTTTTGCGCAAACTGGATTGTCTGATGCGGAAATGCAATCTGTCGTGAGTTCTTATGAGCTTGGCTTTGACGCGCCGTTAAACGGCGATTTGGTGGATTTACCATATCGTGTACTGCAAAAAATATCAATCAAGCTACTGGGGCTTACGCCATTCGCAATTAAACTCCCTAGCATCGTAGTCGGTCTTGGTCTTGGTTTGATGCTGATACTGCTGCTAAATAGATGGTTTAAGAGTAATGTGTCGTTACTTGCTTCGTGTCTTGTGATACTGTCAACGCCGTTTTTATTTTTGGCAGGTTCTGGCACATCACTAATTATGCTAGTCTTTTGGCCAACTTTACTGCTTTGGCTTGGCTCAAAAATCCAGGGTGAAAAGCGGCCAAAACCGATGTATTCTTTGTTGTTTGCTATAGCACTGCTGCTTGCTATATTTACGCCGTATATGATATATTTTGCGATATTCTGTGTATTATTTGTACTATTTCAGCCACATCTTAGATTTATCGTTAAGAGTTTGCCGAAATTACCACTTTCCATCGTTGGCATTGTTGTCATAGGTGGCATTGTAGCTTTATTATTAAACATTATCAATCACCCTGATACGATCATGGAGTTACTATTCGCACGCGATTTTGAAGTTGGCAATTTTCTACCGAATATTTGGCACGGTATCTCCCCGGCATTTATGTGGAGCGGATCAGTAGAAAGTGTATTCCTAGTACCGTTGATTAGCTTGCCGCTATTCACATTAGCGCTGATTGGGCTATTTTCCACGACAAAAGGATTTTTTGCTTCGCGCAATTCTATCGCTACACTACTTCTTGTGTTTACACTAATTATTTGTGGGTTTAACCCGGATGCAATAGTGTTTATTATTTTACCGTTTGCAATTCTAGTTGCTCATGGTATTAAGTATTTGCTAGAGAAATGGTATGGACTATTTCCCGAAAACCCTTATGCTCGCATTGCAGCACTAGTGCCATTATCCATATTGTTTGGCTTGATGATAATACCGAGCCTATTTGAGTATGTATATGGCTATAGATATAATCCAAGTGTAACGGAACAGTTTAGTTATGATTTAAAAATCGTGAATGATAACGTAGAAGATGGCGTGCTTCTCGTTAACAAGGATTATGATTTTTATAAGATTCTAGAGAATAAGAGCAGCATACGCGTCGTAGATAAACTCGATGAGAAAAAAGATGAGAAAGTGGCAGTACTTGGCGGCAAGTTGGATGGCGATGGCTACGTGTTAAATCGGATTATTACCTCATCAATGCGTGAAAATTCTGATATAATATATCTATATACAGTGAAAGGAGAATAAAGATGGGTCAAACTATGGACCAGATGAAGCTTTTGAACCAGCTTCGCAAAGCGCAAAAAGAACTTAAGAACGAAATTGTCGAAGTTGAGGCTGGTGATGGGGCTGTAGTAATTCAAATCAATGGCGAACTTAAGGTGAAGAAGGTTAAAATTGATCCAGAAAAGATTGATCTTAATGATATTCACGAGCTTGAGCGGTGGATTGAGAATTGCATGCGTGACGGATTTGCAAAGGCACAAGAAATTGCCACCGATAAGATGAAGCCGCTCATGGGTGGATTGTCTGGTTTGGGATTATAGTCTAAGCAGGTGTAGTGATGCTTCCGAAGGCTCTTACTAGTGTGATTGAGGCGCTGGGGCGTTTGCCAGGTGTGGGGACGAAAACGGCAGAGAGATACGCATATTATCTTTTTAAGTCCGATGCGAAAATCGCAGACGAGATTGCTGATGCTTTATCATATCTACATGACGGCGTAAAATCATGCCCGATAACATTTGCCCTCATTGATGCGAATGAAGAAATCTCGCCGCTCTACGCTGATCAAGAACGCGACAGGACAACCGTACTCGTCGTGGAGGAGCCGCTTGATATTTATGCTATAGAGGCAACACATGGCTACAAAGGCACTTATCATGTGTTGGGTGGTGCAGTGTCGCCGATTGACGGTGTCACGCCTGACCAATTACATATTAAAGAGTTAATCAAACGAGTGGAGCAAGATGGCGTGGAAGAGGTAATTATTGCTACCAACCCATCCGTCGAAGGCGAATCTACTGCGTTGTTACTTGAAAAAATGCTCCATGAGACAAAGCCAAATCTCAAATTAACACGGCTGGCACGTGGTTTACCGCTCGGCGTAGACCTTTCTTACGCTGACCAGATTACGTTAACGGCAGCATTGGAGAATAGGACTAAACTGTAGGCAGTTATTACTTCCTCGTTTAACTATTGAGATGCTTATGCTATTTATTTTCCAGAGCCTTGTAATCTATCTTACCGAGTTTCGTTTTGGGCAAATCATCTATAAATTCAATGACACGAGGTATTTCGTACTTGGCGAGATATTTTTTGTAAATCTTTGCGAGATCTTTTCTGGCAAGACGTTCGGTGGAATCAGGCTTTAGGATGATAAAGATTTTAACTATTTCGCCACGTAATTTATCTGGGATTCCAAGACAAGCGCAACGTGATACGTATGGGGATTTTAGCGTCACCTCTTCGACGTTTGATGGATAGACATTGTAGCCATTCGTAATAATCATACGCTTAATACGACCTTTAAAGTGAACGACACCACGTTCATCCACGTAGCCAATGTCGCCGGTTTTTAAATATTGTTTATCGTTAATAGTAGTAAAAGCACGTTTGGTTTCGGTTGGTTCATCAAGATATTCTCGCATGACGGTGAGTCCGCGCACTAAGATTTCGCCATCTTCGCCGACTGGCATCGGTTTATGGTTTTTGATGCCGAGAATGAGCACCTCACTATCTGGTAAAGGATAGCCGATTACATCTGGGCCTGCGGCGACACTGGCAGGTGAAAAGACCATACCGCCAGCTGCTTCGGTAAGTCCATAGCCGTTTTGTAGCATGGCGTGACTACCGTGAGCCTTTAAAAAATCGTTAACCTGTTTTTTGAGTGATTGACTGACGATATCACCGCCGGACACGACGCCCTTAATGTTTCTAAGTTCGCGAGGGCCAAACTTGATTTTGGTGAGATATTCAAAAACCGTGGGCACGCCAACGAGGATATTAATACGGTATTTTTTAATGTATGTTTTGAATTTCTTGGCGTTAAATTGTGGAATAAGCACAATACGCATACCACAATAAAATGGAATATGCATGCAGACGCCGAGTCCAAAGGCGTGAAAATTTGGCAAAAAAGTTAACATGGAGTAGCGAGTCTTTAATAGCTCTGGAACAAGATATTTGGCACCGAGAGCTTGAGCGTTGAAATTAAGATTTGTAAGTAGGACACCTTTTGGTTTACCGGTGGTGCCGCCTGAGTAGAGAATGACAGCCGGATCTTCGGCATCAACTCTAGCGTGTGGATTACCAACATATTTCGTTGACTGAAGTAAAAACTTATCCCATGGGATAATTTTCTGACCGTGTTTAATATGGTTTTTGCGGCCTTTAGTGAGATGGTAAATTGCACGCACGAGAAAATCCATTGACCGGGCTGGAGAGACTACAACAACTTGTTCTAATTTGGTATCCTTAATGATATTCTCAACTTTAGGATAGGCAACATCAATACAGAGCATCACCTTAGACTCGGCACGGTTCACATATTCCTCAATTTCTTTTTCCGATGAAAGTGGATGAATCATATTGGCGATTGCGCCGACTTCATTGATAGCATAAAACATATAAACTTCTTCTGGCGTATTTGGCATGCAGACGGTGACACGATCGCCTTTTTCAACGCCAATTGCCTTAAGTGCGCGAGCGACTTTATCAATATGATGAATGAGTTCTTTATAAGTGATTTCTTTACTATAATATTGAACTGCTACGTTGTGCGGCCATTTACAGGATGATTCGTATACAATATCATAGAGGCCACCCTCTGGATACTCGATGTCTTTTGGTAATTTCTCAATGTAGCCATATTTCGCGCGCTCCAACTTCATATCTATGGAACGGGCGACTTTTTTAATTTTATGATAGAGAAATTCTAGCATAGTATTATTCTAACACTTTTTGATTGAGAGTGGTATAATGATTTTATGGACAAGAATTTTAGGGTGAGACTGATTGTGGGATTGTCGATGTTCGTAGTGGCGTTAGTGGCGCTCTATACTTTTGATGCAATACCTTTCAAGGTGATATATATTATGTTTGCGCTAATGTCGGCAGTAGAACTATTTAGTTTCTTTAAGCGTAAGCATGCTATGCGCAATATATGGTTAGCGATTTTTGAAATGATTTTTCTAGTTTGTAGTGGTATATTTGTAGCGTTAATTGATCCTGCACATTTTTGGTATATTATCCTTGGGGTGTGTGGGTATGACATTTTTGCTTATATGTTCGGTAAGGCATTTGGCGGTAAAATTTTCAAAAAGTCTCGTCCGTTTCCGAAGATTTCCAAAAATAAAACTTGGGAAGGAACGTTTTTGGGGTTACTTTCGGCCATTAGTATGTGCGCAATTATGATGACGGTGAGGGGTGAATTTGCGACAGAATGGATGTATTTGCTCTGTGGCCCTTTGGCGCTTGTAGGTGATTTGTATGAAAGTTATTTGAAACGTAAATTCGTTGTCAAAGATTCCAATGAGATCGTAATTCATAATAAGTTTTTCGCAAAGTTAGAAATGTTAGTGGGTGGCTCAGAAGGACATGGTGGTTTTCTTGACCGAATTGATTCAACCGCATTTGCGACAACAGTATTACTTATAATCATGCTAGTGGGGTCGGTATTATGATGTGGCTCCACGCGGATAAAAAATTTGAACGGTTTGAAGACGTAACGCCGGAGTTGCTTGAAAAGGAAGGTGTCAAATTACTTCTTTGTGATCTTGATAATACTTTAAGGCTTCATTCCGAAAAAGAACCAGCCGACGAATTGGCAGATTGGATTTATGATTGCCGCAAGGCGGGAGTGAAAATTGTAATCATTAGTAATAATGGTCGCAAGAAGATGATGCAGAGATTTTGTGAACCAATTGAGGTGCCGTGCGTATGGTGGGCTGGAAAACCGAGGTCTAAAAAGCTCGTTGAGGCGATGGAGGAGTACAAATTTAAACCAAAAGAGACGGTGATGCTTGGTGATAAGTGGTCTACGGACGTGCTAGCTGCGAAATTTGCGAAAATTCGGGCGTGGAAAGTTGAACACCGAAGAGATGTAGTATAGATGGCTGCGAAAGATACTGCTCAAGACAAAACTATAGACAATCGGAAACTAAATGGTCCGACTGTTTTGACTATTATGAGAATTTTTTTGGTGATTCCGGTTTTGATAGGATTGTTCATAAACGCTTTTCCAGCAAAAATTGTAGCAATTATTTGCTTCATAATTGCGTCTATTACTGATTATATTGATGGTGCTTGGGCAAGACGCGAGAAGCTGGTCACTAATCTAGGTAAATTTTTGGATCCTCTTGCGGATAAGTTGCTAGTCAATCTCACTTTTTTGTGTTTAGTGGCGCTTGACGTGGTACCGGTCTGGATATTTGGCATTATTTTGGCACGTGATTTTATCGTAGATGGAATACGGATGCTTGCCGCAAGTAAGCACGTAACTATTGCGGCAAGTAAGATCGGTAAGCTAAAAACTTTAGTACAAATGGTAACTTTAACCATAATACTCATCAATTTAATTACCCAAGATGACATATTTGGAATAGTAAACTTAATATTACTATATATAGTGATAATATTAACCATTCTGTCTGGACTGGATTATGCCTTACGAGGACGGAAATTGATTTTATGATATAATAGTACTATGTACGAAAAGTTTACGGATTTTTTGAAAGATAAGAAAAAAATTTGCGTGATTCAAGCGGAGAATCCGGACGGAGATTCGCTTGGAAGTGCATTTGCACTAGATTATTTACTGAACGATAAAGACATTTCGCTTTATTGCCCAGTAGATATCCCCAGATATTTGCACTATTTCGTTGACTGGTCTAGGGTGACGAATGAATTTGACTATAGAGCGGATGGTTACATTATTGTAGATACAGCAGCGGAAGTACTTCTGTCTAAGTTATTAGATGACACAGCGATTCGGAATCGGTTGTATTCGGCGCCGGTATTCGTGCTTGATCATCATGAAACTGATGACGATCTTAACTTCTCACACGAAAGCATTATTGAACCGCGGCCGGCTTGCGCTGAACTGATTTACGAGATTGCCATTAGCCAGAAAATACCGATAGATAAAAATGCGGCAGAAGCGATTTTTCAGGGTATCATGTCTGATACCTTGGGGCTTACCAGTACGGCTGTGACAGCGAGAACTTTTGAAGTTGCCGCTGAACTCACGAAGCTTGGCGCTAATATATCGGAGTTGGAGGAGAAGCGGCGCGAGTTTATGAAAAAATCCCCACGGATTTTAGACTTTAAGGCTGATTTGATTAAACGGATTGATTATTCGCTGGATGGTAAGCTAGCGACGGTTCATATCCCGTGGAATGACATTCAAGAATATTCAGATGAATATAATCCTAATGTGTTGATTTTGGAAGAGTTAAGGCTCGTGGAAGGCGTCAAAGTAGCGGTAGCCATCAAAACTTATCCTGATGGTAAATTGACTGGCAAAATCCGTTGCACGCCTGGGTGCGATATTGCAGACAAGATTGCGGGATACTTTGGTGGTGGTGGCCATCCATATGCGGCTGGATTTCGGACTTATGATACTACGTATGAAGAAACGTTGGCGGAACTTGTACGCATGCTGCCAGAATTAATGAAGGAGGAAAATGTTGAAACTCACTAAAACTTATGATGTCTGCCGGAGTGGCGAGCCAAAACTCACCGTAGTATTCATTCACGGGATTGCGGCAAGTTCGGCTAGTTTTGATGGTTTATTTGAACACATGCTAGATAAAGATTCTACAAGAGAAATGCGTTTGGTGGCATTTGACTTACTTGGAGCTGGAAAATCTTACACGTCGGATAAACTTGAATATAATTATGACGAGCAACTCGAAGCGCTAGATAATGCGATTAAGAATCTGGATGTGCATGGGCCGTTAGTTTTAGTTGGTCATTCGATGGGTACGATGATTGCGACTAGATATGCTCACGAGCATAAAGTTGATGGGTTAGTGCTGATTTCAGCACCGGTTTATCGCAAGAAAGATATTGAAAATCCAATGTTTGATAAAGCAATGGAAGGATTTCGGGAAGTCGTAGGAAGAAAGAACCGCGAACTACTTAACTCGGTGGCATTTAATAACGAAATTAAAAACATCGTGTCAAATGTGGAGAATTACGATTATTTAGCACGACTAGACGTACCAACTACTATAATATATGGTGAGTTGGATCAAATTATCGGAATCTTTAATTATCCTAAATTATTAGAAAAAAATTCCAACATCGTAGCGATAAAGACACCTGGCGCCCATGGAGTAACGGTGGACAAGTATAACAAAATTATCTCTGCCTTGAAAGAATATATGGAGAGCGAGAGAAAATGATGAAACTATATAATACCGCAAGTAAAAAACTAGAAACTTTTAAACCGCTTTCGGAAATAGTGAAGATATACACTTGCGGCCCGACGGTATATAATTTTCAACACATCGGGAATTACGCTTCGTATATTTATTGGGATTTGCTGGTGAGAACTTTGAAGGCGAATGGGTACAAAGTAAAACGAGTGCTTAATTTGACGGATGTTGGACACCTTGTGTCTGACGGTGACGATGGAGAAGATAAGTTAGAAAAAGGCGCGACACGCGAAGGAAAGAGCGTGTGGGAGGTGGCCGAGTTTTATGCAGATGATTTTTTGAAAAACTACCATGCTCTAGAATTAATAGAGCCTGACGTAATTGCACGGGCGACTGATTACATTGAAGCTGATGAGCAAGCAGTAGATGCGATGACGGAACATGGTTATACTTACGAAACGGAAGATGGGGTGTATTTCGATACGGCAAAGTTCGCTGAATATGCCGATTTTGCGCATCTTAACATCGCTGGATTACAAGCAGGCGCTAGAGTAGGGTTTTCGGACGAGAAGCGTAATGCTTCAGATTTTGCAGTATGGAAATTTATTAAGCCTGGCGAAAAACATGCGATGCGATGGGATTATTTAGGACGACCTGGGTATCCTGGGTGGCATCTTGAGTGCTCGACTATTATCCACGAGGAACTTGGCGAACCGATAGACATTCATACTGGTGGGATAGACCATGTACCGGTGCATCATACTAATGAAATTGCGCAAACTTACGCAATGAGCGGGCTGAAACTCGCTAAATATTGGTTACATTGTAATTTTATTACAATTGATGGTGAAAAAATTTCCAAATCGCTAGGAAATGTATATCTGCTCAGCGATCTTGATGCACGTGGTTTTGCGGCGATGGACTATAAAATGTGGGTGCTTTCTGGTCATTACCAGGGAACGCGCAATTTTACCTTTGAGTCACTTGAGGGTGCAAAGGCAAGACGCTTAAACTGGCGAAACCGAATTGCCATGTGCTATCAAAATGGCGTAGCCAGCGATGAAGGAATTTACGAACGAGTTTTAGAAGTGACGTCAAACAATCTGAACTCCGCGGAGGCGTTTGCGCTGATTGATGGAGCGAATATCTCGCTTGCTGATTGGAAGAGGATTGACGAGTTGTTTGGGCTAAGGTTAATTCAGGGCTCACCAAACATAGACGATGAGATTCGTGAACTAATCCACGAACGACAGACAGCGCGTGGACAAAAGGACTATGCGGAATCAGACAGATTGCGCGACTTGCTAGCGAAGCGAGGAATTGCAGTACGAGACACCGCTGATGGTGTAGTTTGGGGATACATATAATATATAGTAGCGAATTGTATTACAATGTAATACAGAAGGGGATTTTGCCTTGATAATAGCGGGTGAGGAATGATTTTTGGTAATCTTTAAAAGTGCCGTTTTCGAGAGACTCGCGAATTTGGTCAACGGTGTGGACAATAAAATACTCGTTATGAATCGACGCGAGAACTTTAGCGGTTATCTCGTCGGTTTTGAAGAGATGATGGAGGTAAGCGCGAGTGTAATTCTGACAACATTCACAGCCGCAATCATCCATGAGTGGTGCAAAATCTTCGCGATATTTGGCATTTTTGATATTGATGCGACCGTCCTTGGTGTACAAAGAGCCGTTTCTGGCCATGCGAGTAGGGCCGACACAGTCAAAAGTATCACAGCCAAATTCAGCACCAATAAATAAATCGATCGGTTCCTGTCCCATGCCGAGAAGGTGGCGGGGTTTATTTACTGGTAAAATCGAGTTGACAGTTTGGAGCATCTCAGCCATTTTATCGGCAGTGAATACTCCGCCGATGCCAAAGCCGTCGACAGGCCTGGATGCACAGTGCTTTGCAGACTCGGCGCGTAGGTCGCCAAAAGTGCCACCCTGAACGACGGCATACAGGTGCTGAGCGCACGAATAGACTTTTGCTAGTCGCTGATGTTCTGCGACACAACGGTCGAGCCAGCGATGAGTGCGCTGCATGGCTTCTTTCATATCTTCGTAATTCTCGGATTTAGCAAGGTGATCAAACGCCATGTGAATGTCGGCGCCGATAGCCCACTGAGCCTGCATGGAGGATTCTGGAGTCATTTCAAATTTCGCACCGTCGATGTGCGATTTGAATTTAGCACCCTGCTCGGTAATTTTGACGTCGGGCAAAGAAAAAATCTGGAAACCACCTGAGTCAGTAAAGGTGGGGGCATGCCAACTACTAAACTCAGCAAGCCCTCCAGCCTGTTTGATTAAATTTGTACCTGGGCGCAATAATAAGTGGTAGGTGTTGGCGAGTATGGCTTGACTACCCAGGTCGTGCATTTCTTTCATGGTGAGTGCTTTGACCGTGGCACGGGTGGCAGCACCAACGAAGGCTGGCGTTTTTATGTCACCGTGTGGGGTGTGGATAATGCCGACGCGAGCTAGGCCGTCACGACGTTTGATATCAAACTTTAACATATTAGCATCGAATCTCCATAGCTTAGAAAATTATAATGATTTTGAACTGCGTAGTCATAGGCAGAATGTAAATGCTCCCAGCCCGCAAAAGCACTGGCGAGCATAAGCACGGTTGATTTTGGCGCATGGAAATTTGTCAGAAGAGCGTCAACGATTTGGAATTCAAAACCTGGATAAATGAAAATATCATCTTCGCCTTCGGTTTTGCCAGTCCTGGCGTAGTACTCCAAGGTACGAGCTACGGTAGTACCTAAAGCGATGACTCTCGGCGGGAACTTGACGGGTCCTGCCGGTCTTTTCCTTCCCACAGCTCCACCCTTCGGGTGCTCTGTGGGAACCCTCCCAAGCCCGTCACCCGTCTGCTCACGAATGGCATTGATTGCTTCGATCGTGTCTTCTGGAATATGGTACCATTCGGAATGCATTTTATGGTCCTCGACTTTATCCGTGCGCATAGGTAGGAAAGTGCCAAGACCAACGTGAAGTGTGAGATATTTGACAATTACACCTTTGGCCTTTAGTCTGTCAAGTAAATCTTCGGTCATATTAAGTGAAGCAGTAGGAGCAGCGGCGGAGCCCATGTTTTTCGCCCAGACAGTCTGGTAGCGTTTTTTATCGTCATCTGTGGCGTCACGATGAAGGTAGGGTGGCAAGGGAACAGTGCCATACTTCTCGGCTAGTTTAGCAAGAGGGATGTCAGACTCAACTTCGGCGATACCATTGCCTAGGATTTGTTTAATCGTGATTTGCTCGGTTTCAACGGTAACTACATCGCCGTCGTGCAATTTACCACGATACATCACGCGCTGTGGTTCGTCGCCGTGTTTCTCAAGCACTACGAGTTCGCGCTTGCGTCCATCTGGAAGCGTGCAAAAAAGACGTGACTGCATAACACGAGTGTCATTTAGAATTAAGACATCGCCTGGGTTCAAGAATCCATCCAAATTGCGATAATAGGAATCTTGAATAGCACCGGTTTTGCGGTTCAAAACTAGAAGCCTAGTAGTGCCGCGCTCTTTAGGAGGGAATTTCGCAATGCGGTCATCAGGTAAATTGTAATTATAATCGGAAACTAACATCATTTAATTATAACATATTTTATGGATATACGCTATGTATGAATATGACTTGGCTTGGGAAAGTACTAAAAATCATTAACATATTTGCGTTTATTTATGCTACAATACTTGTATAAGGAGGTTTATGTCGAAAACCATTGAAACAGACACCAAGACTTTTATTAAATTTTGGTTGATTCCGGTAATTATAGCAATCGCGATTTTTGTTCTTTCAAAAGCCATAACTGGATTGGTAGTCGTCGGGGTTTCGCTTTTCTTGGCGCTCGCATTAAAACCATTAGTACGCAAAGTAAATGATTTTTTCACGAGGCACTTTGGTGGAGATAAGAAGCACCAGACAGCGTCAGCGATTTTAGCCTACATGATTGTGGTGATCGTGATTGGAGCAATCTTAGCAATTATTGGACCGGTCGTAGTAACAGAAACTGCAAAATTCGTACAAAACTTTCCTGAAACATTTGAAACGAAATTTGGCGGTTGGGACGGCGTAAATAATTTTGGTCACATGCTTGGTATTGATAATCTCCATGCGGAAATATCCAACGCGCTTAAATCTCTTTCGGATAATTTGTTGGGGTTGCTTGGCAATAATTTGGTATCTAGTGTTGGTGGTGTAGCGGATGTAATTATGAAAGTAGTATTAGTACTCGTACTAACATTACTTTTCCTATTAGAAGGGCCGATGCTAGCAAATACGTTCTGGAAGAGCATTAGTATTGGTGAAGAAAACAAAAAGCCAATTGATGTCGCAAAACGTGTAGTTTCAAGAATGGCAAATGTGATTTCGACCTACGTATCACGGCAAGTGATAGTTGCCATGCTTGATGGTTGTGCGAGCGGACTAATCGTATTCTTACTTTCGCTATTCACCGATGTGCCGTCTAGCATTGCGATTCCGATGGGTATGATTACGATGCTATTTTATCTAATTCCGATGTTTGGGCAGATTATCGGTGGAACTTTGGTGACACTATTATTACTATTCAATAGCCCACTGGCGGCAATTATTTTTGCAGTTGTATATATAGTGTATGCGCAAATTGAAAATAATATGATTGCACCGAAGATTCAAGGTAATGCCCTGAACTTACCAGCCATTATGATCCTCATCGCAATCGTAATTGGAATGTATATGTTCGGACTGCTCGGCGCTATTGTGTCGGTGCCAATTGCTGGTTGTATCCGAGTTTTGATGGATGAGTATCCAAATATTAAAGCGGCACGTAGAGCGTAGGATAAATACGAATGGAAGATAAGAATAAAAAACAAGATTTTTTACCGGTTAAGAAAAAGCGGTCATGGAAAAAGACTCTTGCTTTTGTAGTGTTTATTTTACTAAACGCAATCGTCATTGCGGTGACTGCGAGCAGTGAGTTTGGCAATTCTACTGAAGCGGCGAAATTATCCGAAGTCAAGCTCAACTGGTGGTTACTGATTCCGGCGGTGATTTGTTTTGTGGCGGCGATTACATTGGATATCAATCGCTACGTACTGATGATTCGGAAAATGCGTGGGAAAGATGAGAAAAAGGCAAAGTTAACGGATGTTTGGAAAGTTGCAAGGCGAACGGTGTTGCTTGGTAAATATTACGATAGCGTGACGCCGGCAGCGATTGGTGGACAACCATTCCAGATTTACTATATGCGCAAGAATAGTGGGCTGAGCCATGGTGCATCTACGTCTATACCACTTGTCGGGATGATTGCAAATCAAATTGGATTTTTGATTATCGCCATATCGTGTTTTCTGTTTAGCGGGATTATGTATACGAAACCTGCGCTCATGGTGACAGCTTGGATTGGTCTATTGTTTTTTGCATTTTGGCCGATTATGGTGGCGGGGGTAAGTTTCTTCCCGAAAGCGACAACAAAATTCTTGAAGTGGCTAGTAAAGGTCCTTGCTAAACTACACGTGGTAAAAAATCGTGATAAGGCTTTAGACAAAATCGAAGATGAGGTGAGTGGTTACGCCAAGTCGGTAAAAGTAATTTTGAAAGAAAAAGGACTTTTTTTCAGAGTAATTATCATGTCTGTGGCCTACAATGCGCTAATCATGATGATTCCTTTCTTCGTGTTGACGGCATTCGGCGGTGATGTCGGATTTATAGAATGTTTTGCATTGTCAGTGGCAGTAACGAGCGCTGTATACTTCGTTCCGACTCCAGGCAATGCCGGGGCGGCAGAAGGAACTTTCTTCTTAGTCTTTTCAGCGCTTTCTACTGGGTATGTATTCTGGGCGATGCTATTTTGGAGATTTTTCTCATACTACATTTATATTATAATCGGGCCGATTGTCTACTTTTTTATGCAGTTAGAGAAAAGGCGCAATACAAAGAAAGTGTAGTATAATGGTGAGAGCATATGTTTAAATTATTTAAATTCTTGAAGCCATATTGGTGGCAGGTTGTAATACTCACTTTTTCCACGACCGTACAAGTTGCGACAACGTTAATGTTGCCAGCGCTTATGGCCGACATCATCAATAATGGTATTGTGCCTGGCGATATTCATCGCATCTGGATGATAGGACTGGAAATGATTGGGATGGCACTTTTGTCTGCGGTTGCCTCGCTGGTGTCGAGCATTTTTTCAGCAAGAGTCGGTACGAAGTTTGCGCGCGATATAAGAGCGGCGCTTTTTGTGAAGATTTTAAATTTTGACGTACTAGACTCTAGGGATTTTAGTACGGCGTCACTCATTACGCGCACAACGAATGACGTGACTCAGGTGCAAAATGTAGTAATTATGATGCTCGCGATGATGCTGAGAGCACCGTTGTTCTGCATAATTTCTGTAATCTTGGCAATTCAGACTGCGCCAGATATGGGTTGGATTATCTGGGTGGGGGCGGCAGCGATTCTGGGTTCGGTGGTGCTCGTGATGTCACTTGTGATGCCGAAGTTTAAGATTTTCCAGAATATGGTAGATAAAGTGACATTATTGACGCGAGAAAACTTAACAGGGCTTCGTGTGGTTCGAGCATTTAATAATGAATCGCTAGAAAAAAAGAAATTCGTGAAAACGAATGATGCACTTACCAAACTGTTGATTTTTATAGATAAAATCTTGGAGCTACAGAATCCACTCATTAATATCATTTTTAACGGGACGACACTCCTTTGCTCGTGGGTCGGGATTTCGCTTTTGTCTAAAGATTTCGCCTATCTAGGCAATATGACAGCGTTTGCGCAGTATGTGACGCATGTGATGATGTCTTTTCTTATGATGTCCATGTTGTTCGTGATGCTTCCGAGGGCAAACGTATCAGCGCATAGAATCAATGACGTGCTCGCGAAAGCCTCCAAAATCCGTTGGCGCAAGACTACCAATGGTGTGCCGGAAAAGTTGCCGTCTGTAGAGTTTCAGAAAGTTGATTTTAAATATCCTGGCGCCAGCGAAAAAGTGCTTGATGATATTTCTTTTAAGGCCGTAGCTGGTCAGACGACTGCCTTCATTGGCTCAACTGGCTCCGGAAAGTCTACACTAGTAAATCTAGTACCGAGATTTTACGAAGCAACTAGCGGAAAAGTTTTAATCAATGGTATCTCCGTAAAAGACTATGAGAAAAAAGATTTGATGGGGAGGATTGGCTTTGTACCACAACGCGGGATGTTGTTTGCAGGCACCGTAAAGTCCAATATTAAATTCGGAGCACCAAATGCAACTGATGAGCAAGTGCATAAGGCGGCAGAGATCGCACAAGCGAAGAACTTTATTGAAAAATTGCCAGAAAAGTATAATTCGCATATTGCGCAAGGTGGCACAAATGTGTCTGGTGGACAAAAACAACGTTTATCTATTGCGCGTGCAGTTTGCAAAAATCCAGATATTTTTGTGTTTGATGATTCGTTTTCAGCACTCGACATGAAGACCGATAGCCGACTTCGCGCAGCACTAAAAGAAGTAACGACTGATGCTGTAGTGCTGATTGTGGCGCAGCGCATCAGTACCATTAAAGATGCTGATCAAATCGTAGTGCTTAACAATGGTCACGTGGCTGGAAAGGGAAAACATCTAGAATTGCTAAAAAAATGTGATGTTTATCAGGAAATTGTAAAATCGCAGTTATCTGACAAAGAATACAAGGCGGAACTAAGAAAGGCGGAAAAAATATGAAAACAAAAAAGAACAATTCGCAAAGCATGTGGAGATCATTCAAGGTTTTCGTAAAATCGCTAGGTCGTCATAAAGTTTTTATTCTAATATCAATCATCTTAACGGTTGGTTCGGCAGTTTTGGGATTATTTATTCCGAAAATTCTTGGTGATATGACGAATATTGCCGTGGAGAGTTGTCGTGATATGACAAATGCCGCGGAAGGAATATGCAATGATTTAGATTGGGCGGCATTAGGACAAAAAGCAATACTCGTGATTACGCTTTTTCTGTCATCTGCGGTTTTGAATTATGCGCAGGCATATATACTGGCGATAGTATCGGCTAGGTACACAAAAGAAATGCGTGAAAGGATTTTGGATAAAATTTCGCGTCTGCCGATCGCATATTTTGATAAACATCAATATGGTGATACTTTGTCTAGAATGTCCAATGATGTGGACGTATTAACCACGTCTATGTCACAGGAAATCGCAGATGTTTCTTTGTCGGTAACAACTTTGGTTGGTGTGATGATTATTATGATGGTGATTAGCGTACCATTGTCGCTGATTACATTTGTAGTAGTGCCGGTGTCTGTGGTTGTAGTGGGTAAGATTATGAAATATGCACAAAAATACTTCCGCGAGCAGCAAACCACGCTAGGTATGCTCAATAGTGAGATTGAAGAAGATTATTCTGGTGAGATTGTTATTAAATCAAACTCTTATGAAGACGATGCGTTGGCCGAGTTTTCTGGGATTAACGAAAAACTTGCCACGGTATCGCGTAAAGCACAAGTGTATTCTTCTTTGTCTTTTCCAGTAACGCATATTTTCACCAATTTGGCTTATGTAGCGGTATGTGTACTGGGTGGGGTGTTTGTAGTAAATGGGCAGATTACAATTGGCAATATTCAAGCATTTATTCAATATGTGTCAAGGTTCATTCGGCCGATTACGGAAATTGCTTCAACTACTTCCACTTTGCAGTCACTACTTGCGGCGAGCGAGCGGGTGTTTGAGTTTCTAAACGAGCCAGAAGAAGAGCCGGACATTGAGCCAGCACGTGAGATTGAGAAGGTGCGTGGAGAAGTAGAGTTTCATGACGTTAACTTCGGATACTTGCCTGACCAAACAATCATCCGAGATTTCTCGGTGAAAGTGGAACCTGGCATGAAAGTAGCAATTGTAGGCCCAACTGGTGCTGGTAAAACCACAATTATTAATCTACTAATGCGGTTTTATGATCCATCGAGCGGCTACATTACGATCGATGGCGTGCCAACGCGCGAAATGAAGCGGGCGGACGTAAGGAAGCAGTTCGGGATGGTTTTGCAAGACACTTGGCTGTTTTCTGGTACGGTTGAAGAAAATTTGCGTTATGGTAATCAATCGGCATCGCTTGACGATATTAGAAAAGCGGCAAAAGCGTCCAATGTAGATCATATCATTGAGGCGTTGCCTAATGGTTACAAAACAGAGATCTCGGAAGATTCGGACAATATCTCGGCTGGCGAGAAACAGTTAATTACCATCGCCAGAGCAATGGTGGCAAATCCGCCGATGATGATTTTGGATGAAGCAACTTCCAACGTGGACACCCGTACAGAGCAACTCATCCAAGATTCGTTTGAGAAATTAACGCACGGCAGGACGTCATTTGTGATCGCGCACCGGCTCTCGACCATTCGAAATTCGGATTTGATTTTAGTGATGCGAGATGGGGCGATAGTGGAGCAGGGGAATCACGACTCTTTGCTCAAGGCAGGTGGGTTCTATGCGGAGCTTTATAATTCGCAGTTCGCTGAGGGGTAGTTGAGATAATAAACTCTTTGCTCTTGTCTTCGGTAAAAAATTGGAAAAATAATTTGATGGAAGCCTTCCGGTATTTCAGTACCGGCTTTCCATCACTATTTTTCCAATTTTTTAGCCGTCTTATGACAATCGCAAAGAGTTTATTATCTTGTCGAAGACTTCATCAATGGTACCGGAAGCGTCGATGAGCGTAAGTCCGAAATCTTTAGCTATGTGTGGATAGGCGGCGTTAACTTTTTGCTGAAATGTATTTGGTTTAGCTTCAAAAGTTTCGGTGGTTTTGCCGCGGTTTTGCTGGCGTTCTAGACGCACTTTATCGGGAACAGTAAGAATGAAACCAAAATCTGGATGGACGTATTTGTCTGGCAATAATTCTTTGGTAATCCTGATGATTTTGCTACGAGAAACACATTCGCCGTAGCCCTGATAGGCTAATGTAGACCAGTAATTGCGAGCGGAAATTACAATTCCGTCATCTTTTAGAATAGGTTCAGCGATTTTTTTCCAGAGCTCTAATCTTGCCGCAGTGAATAACAGGACGTTAGTAAAAGGTTCTAGGCTGTAACCACGAGTCAGGATCATGTCATGCAAATCATGAGCTTGTGGCAAATCACCATCTGGTTCATCGAGCGTAGCGACCTTTTTACCTTGCGACTCAAAATGCTTTTTCAGCAACTCAACCTGGGTGGATTTGCCAGTACCATCCTGACCTTCGATAACGATATACATTAGTTTTCTCCTTCTAGATATTTTTCGTAGCAGGCGGGGCAGATGGCGCGGTATTCGATTTCGGTGGTGCCATCAATAAGTACATCTGGGCCGTCGCAGACAAATTTGCCGTCTAGGAAGCGTGCGTTATAGGTGGCCTTCTTGCCGCATTCGCAGATAGTCTTGATTTCTTCAATGTCATGGGCGATTTGAAGGAGACGAGTAGCGCCCTCAAAACCGCCATCTTCGCGGCGAAAATTAAGACGAAGGCCGTAGCACATTACGGGAATATCCAACTCAATGGTGACAAGCATAAGTTGATCAACTTGCTCTTTAGTGAGAAATTGAGATTCGTCCACAAGCACGCACTGTACGCCGGCGTAATCTTCACTGATACGTTCAAAAAGATTCATTTGACGATCGAAACAAAAATCAGTTTCGCGTTCTGGACCGATACGAGTTAATAATTTCGTACCATTTTTAGTGTCGGTTTTTGGTTTAATCACGCAGACTTGATGACCGCGTTCTTCGTAATTAAAAGCAACTTGCAAAAGTTGCATTGTCTTGCCACACCCCATTGCTCCGTACCTGAAATATAGTTTTGCCATGTTATAATTATAGCATGGATGAAAGTTGGAAAGAGTTTCTGAACGAGGAATTTGGAAAACCGTATTTCAAGGAACTGGCGGCATTCTTACATGAAGAATATGAGCATAAGACGATTTACCCAGCGAAAGGGCTGGTGTTTCGAGCTTTTACCACAAATCTGAATGACGTGAAAGTGGTGATACTTGGGCAAGATCCATATCATACGCCAGGGGCTGCTGAAGGTCTGGCGTTTTCGGTGCCGAATTCACAGCCGATTCCACCGTCACTTCTTAATATCTATA
Source organism: Candidatus Nanosyncoccus sp. (assembly GCA_045603965.1). Lineage (GTDB taxonomy): Bacteria > Patescibacteriota > Saccharimonadia > Saccharimonadales > Saccharimonadaceae > Nanosyncoccus. The sequence goes on from JAZUND010000035.1 coordinate 25,058, forward strand.
AGGAAATTGATGATGACGTTGGGCATCATGTAAATCCGCGGGGAAGTTTGGCAAACTGGCAGAAACAAGGGGTACTACTTCTAAATACAGTACTGACCGTGGAGGCGCATAAAGCTGGTTCGCATCGAGGGAAGGGTTGGGAAACTTTTACCACTGCAACTATTTCGTATTTGAATAAAGTGCGGCCGCACCTAGTGTTTATTTTATGGGGGAGAGATGCGAGAAATAAAAAGTCATTAATTGATACTTCACGACATCTGGTACTAGAATCGGCACATCCGTCGCCACTGTCGGCGTATGGTGGTTTTTTCGGAAGTAGACCATTTTCAAAGTGCAACAAGTTCCTGCGCGAAAATGGGATGGAAGAAATTGAGTGGTAGATGATTGGCGAATGACTTAGGATTATTCTTATATTTTTTGTATTTATTACGAAATATGTGTTATAATGAAAGTGCAATAACTTAATTATTTAAACCAGAGCGTTTTTGTATTAGAATGCTAAGGTGATTCACAATAAAATTGGCACCGTAAGGTCCGAGTTGTGAATCAGCTTTGGTTTATGATTAGGTTATTGCACCCTTGCGGTGCCATTTTTATATACGCTTTTTAGTGGCACCGCATGGGACTTATGATAAAAAGTGGAAAAGCGGTGAAGTGAGGTAATCATATATGAAGAAGATGTTAAGTGTTTTATTGTTTAGTTTATTCATTGTGACTAATCTTACAGCAAATCATGTTTCTGCTTTAACTTATAATAATAGTATAGACTTAGAATATACTTTTAATACCACACTTGATGTTTCGTTTAATACTAATACTGGCTTTATTATAGAAGATTTAACTCCTGGTAATGCTAGTTATAGTAATACGGTAGTGATTACGGCTAGTAGTAATAATAGTGATGGTTATAATCTTCTAGCTAGTGTAGGCGATAGTAATGATGTAAATAGGAATAATAATAGACTGGTTAATACTAATAATGTGAACTATTTTGAAAGTGTAGCAGCTAATGCAGATCTAGAACTATCTGCACTTGGTGAGAATAAATGGGGTTATGCTATATGTAATGATAATGATAGTAGTAGCAGTAGTAATACCACTACCACTGATACTTGTACTACTTGGTCTAACTATAATGGTCTTCCTGCTATAGTAACTGATACTAATGGTAATATTAACCATAATAATGATATTACTCTAGCTTCTAGTAATACTGCTGGTACTACTGATATATTAATGAAGATAGGTGCTAGTGCTACTAATACCCAAGTAGCAGGAGAGTTCACTAACAAGATTAACTTCTTTGTGACTACTAATGTAGTGACTTATGATTATAGTATTACGTATAATGCTAATAATCCTAGTAGCACTGGAGCTGTGACAAATATGCCAAATAATATACTAAGTGCATCACTAAATACTGGTGATACATTACAAGCAGATAGTACTATACCAGTACTAAATGGATACATCTTTGCTGGTTGGTGTGATGGAAGTGTTAATGTCAATGTGTGTGAAGGTAGCACCTATAATCCAGATGACTATATTAAGTTATCAAATCCTGTGGCACAAGGTAATGGCGTCAATAATATCACCCTTACTGCTATGTGGAAGCCATATATGCAAAACATAAATGATTGGAAGGATGTGATGCTAGCAGAGATTGGTAGTGAAGCTATTGCTGTAGATAGTCGTGATGGTAATGAATATTGGGTAGCTAAACTACTAGACGGTCATATCTGGATGACACAAAACCTTGACCTTGATCTTAGCACGAGTGTAGCTCTGACTTCCGAAAACACAGATTTGCGCGGTATAGACACAACTACCGGTCCGTATGTAAACGGATATACTAATGAAAATGAAGTAATTAGCTGGACGCCTGCGAATGCAACGGTAATCGCAAGCAATAACACCTGCGCAGGTTGGTCCGATTCTCAAACAGTACCATATTCTTGTGACCGTGGAGTAATAGTAGCAGATGGCAGTAATGCTTATGAAGGACATAAGTATGCAGGTAATTATTACAGCTGGACTGCAGCGATTGCTTCGAACGACTCATCATCAGTTACCGCTAGTACTTTGGATAATGTTTCCAATAACCCGCAGAACTCAATCTGTCCAAAAGGTTGGAGACTACCTACCGTTGCGAATGACCCAGGCACTGAAGCTGGGTCTGTGAATGAGTTTAGACGACTGAATGTCTTATACAATAACAACACAACAAATACTGCGGCTGGTCTTATGGGTGCTCCATTATACATGGCCCGGTTCGGCGACGTCAATGGTAGCGGCACCATTTACGGTTCAGGTATCTACGCGCGCTATTGGTCCAGTACGGTCAACAGCGGCGCCAGCGTGTACACCCTGCTCTTCAACGCTAGCTACGTGGATCCTGAAAACTACAATAGCCGTTACCGCGGGTTCTCAGTACGCTGTGTAGCTAGCGAGTCTTGATAAACCATGCCAGAAAATGATAAAATATGCTTATGGATAGCACGAATAATGAAAGAAATGAAATAAGCTCAAAAGGCGAGAAGGTCAAACCAGCAGTAGCACCGACCGGAATAAAGAAGCCAAAAAAACATAGTAATGGGAAGAAAAAACTAGGCATCGTTTCACTCGTAATTGGTTTGGCGACTCTGGCGGCCGGCGTGACATTTCTACTGATCAATCTGTTGAAGCCGCCAGTAGTGCGCGACGCCGACTTCCTGGTAGAAGTAGGCGCGTGGCAAATGCAAGGCGAGCCGACTGTGGTTTGGGAGTTTACTAAGATCGGCAAGGGAACTTTAACTACTAATTTTCACATTAATGATTATGATTTCATCTGGTCGATGGATGATAAAACCCTTAAAATTGAGACAGACTGGCTATACACTCTGAACGACGAATATGATTACAAGTTAAATCAAAATGATAAGACTTTAACACTAACGAGCGGAGAGGATACTTACATTTTCGTGCCGGCAGATTACCCGGCGAATAAGAACGACGAAAAATCTTCGGAAGAAAGCTAGGCGCTTTGATACGAAAAAATACGGGGAGGCAAGTCCCCGTTTTTTAATTGATATCTATCTCGGTGCCAGAGGTAGCATTGATGCCGAGGTTGCTTAGAATTACCATTTCATCATCCGTAAGCATATGAGTGGAATGAAGCTCGGCGCCGCGAAGTTTGTCTAGATTTTCAAGCACTTTCTTGACGACTGGATTTGTAGTAGAACAAATTGAAAGTGCCGCTAACACCTCGCCTAGCTTCAAATAAGACTCCTTGAAATTGGATACTTTATTTTTGATTTCGAGGATTGGCTCTAATACGGCAGGAGCAATTAAATCTACTTCGTCTGGGATGCGGCTGACCGTTTTTAGAGCATTAAGC
>JAZUND010000036.1:0-5120 GCA_045603965.1 Candidatus Nanosyncoccus sp.
CCTCGAAATCAAACAAGAAGACCTACGTATCGACATTTACCGCTCCGGCGGTCATGGCGGTCAAGGCGTCAACACTACCGATTCCGCCGTCCGCATCACCCACTTACCAACTGGTCTTGTCGTCGCTATGCAAGACGAACGCTCTCAACAGCAAAACCGCATCAAAGCCATGAATATTCTCCGTTCCCGTCTTCTCGAAAAGAAAAAAGAGGAGGAGCTAAAAAACGCTTCCGAAGCCCGCAAATCCCTCATCGGCACCGGCGACCGCAGCGAAAAAATTCGCACTTACAATTTTCCTCAAGACCGCGTTACCGACCATCGCATCCACTACTCCTGCTCCAATATCCCCGCTGTTATGGATGGCGATATTGACGACATTATTCACGAGCTAGTTAAGCATGAAAGAACCCTCTCCGAATAATCCTCTCGCTTACAAACAAAGCTATCAGGATTTTTATGGTCGCAACTTTATTATCACTAAAGATACGCTCATTCCACGCCCCGAAACCGAGCAACTTGTAGATTTGGTTCTTACCTTATCGGGCAAATCTTTCTTGCCAGGCGTTCGTGCACCAAAACGCATCCTGCCACCTCATCCTATCATTCTTGACGTCGGCACTGGCACTGGGTGTATCGCCATCACTCTCGCGAAAGAACTTCCCGAAGCCGACGTCTTTGCTAGCGACATTTCCCTCCCCGCCCTCAAAATCGCCAAAACCAATGCCAACAATTTAAAAGCTAATATCTCCTTCTTTCATTCCGACCTTCTTACAGATATCAATTTCACTCCCGACCTTGTCGTCGCCAACCTTCCTTATGTAGATCCGGATTGGCCTTGGCTCGATAAGAAATCTCTGTCCAAAGAACCATCAATAGCTCTTTACGCCAACGATCACGGGCTTGCACTTATCAAAAAACTTATTATTCAAGCCTCGCATCTTTACATCCCTCATCTCATCCTCGAAGCCGACCCCTGCCAGCACGACGAAGCCGTGTCGTTCGCTCATGAATATAAATATAATTTAATCAAGAAAAACGGCTATGTATTATATCTTAAATATAAAAAGTGAGTTGGAATTCACTTTCAACTCACTTTTTCACTATTTCTTTGCTAAATTTTCCTTTTCAAAGAAAGTTTAAGTCTCTGAGTATGCACCAAGCGTAACGTTAACGGCGATTTCTTTCCCATCCCGAATCACCGTCAACTGCACAGTATCACCAGGTTTATACTCACCAATTAGCGACGATAACGAACCAGCAGTTCCGATTTTTGCTCCATTCACCGCCGTAACAATATCTTTGTCTTTAAGACCAGCTTTATCTGCCGGGCTATCTTTAATGACCGATGAATACTTGGAAGTATTATAAAGATACGCTCCAGCACTTACTGGCAAATTATATTCTTTTGCCACATCGGCTGTAATATCAACCCCGTACACTCCCACGTAAGCCCTTGACGCTTTACCTGTTTCCATTAATTGTTTCAACATACCCTTAACTGATGAGATTGGAATCGCAAAACCCATATTTTCCGCCGTACCAGAAGTCGCCGTATTGATGCCAATTACTTCACCAGCCGCATTTACAAGTGGACCGCCAGAATTACCAGAGTTGATCGCCGCATCCGTCTGTATCATGTCGGATAATTCTTCACTTACCGAACCAGTACTATCTGTCGCTGTCAATGATCTGCCAGTTCCCGATACAATCCCCGCCGTCACAGAATTCTGATATTGACCAAGCGCATTACCAATCGCAATCACCTGTTGCCCCACTGCTACCGTCTTAGAATCACCTAGCGTTACTGGTTTCAGATTATTCACATCCTTGATCTTCAAGAACGCCACATCGTTCAGCGGGTCAACTGCTGCTACTTCTACATCTGTATAAGAAGTGCCGTCATCTAACACCACCGTAATTTTTGATGCGCCATCAATTACGTGTTTATTGGTCAAGATATAGCCATCTGACGTCACAATCATACCAGTTCCCGCCGCCGAGCCAGTATAAGATTGGCCAAAGTAGCTCGTGCTTTTAGTCGAAGTTACGATGGATACCACACTCTCAGAAACTTTATCTACCACATCAGCCACTGTTCCTTCCACGAAATTCGCCATATTGCCATTTGAATCATTAGTAGAAAATGTAAGTGGTGTATTAGCCTTCTCGTAACTAAAATACGAGAACACCGCACTGGCTCCCGCCAACACTACCGCCACGCTTGCCAACACTACCGCTACCGTCACCAAACCATTCCTTTGCCTCAGTACCACGCTTTCATACTTAGCTGCCACGACCTCATTATTTTGCTTTGGTTCTTCCTTCGTCTTGGTCGTCTTTTTTTCTTTTTTATTCTCCTCTTCTTTCATATTTCTCCTTTTATACATTAAATATTGGATCGCTAAACCAAATTACTATCACGCCGACAAGCACCGCACCAAACAGTACCGGACCAATGATATTCCTGAATCTAAAATTATCCTGATATCTAATCATCGCCCGCCGCGCATAATTATACACGAAGGCAAATATCGTCAAAATTACCGCCATCTGTGGAATTCTAATTCCACTCGCTCCAAAAGTATATATTATAGACCACGAATGACAAAGCCATGCCACCTCCGCAAACACTAGCCCACACACCAACGTTGTAAGTGTAAAATCTTTGTCGTTTGCCTGTACTAGCACATGACGACTCGCCGCATATCCCACTAGGAATGCAAGAAGCACTGTCACAATTGCATTGGCATTAGAAGTTGCGATTGTTATCGCCGAAATGCCCAAGAACACCGCAGCTAGCGATTGAATTAAATTTGCTGTCTCCGACGACATTGGTTTCAACACCAAAAGCCATAACACATATATTATCATCAATACAAAATGCACTGGCATCAATGCACTTCCAGCAAAATATGACAAAACCACCACACTAAGCCCAACAATCAAATCTACCAAGTTTGATTTAATGTTTACCCACAGGTATCGCCGCCTTACCGCAAAAATCCGCCATTTTGAAACCAGAACCAGTATTACGCCAAGTATCGGACTACCGCTGAATACCGTAATCAATACCGCGCTAAGTCCTAACAATATGTTTAAGAAAATATGCACCGCATTACTGGCGATATTTCGCGATTTACGTGCTAATACATAATCTACCATACATACTATATTATATCAGAATTATTAAATTATGCTTAAAAGTGTTATAATAGAGAAATGGAACCAACTTTTTTCCAAAAACATCCTTTATTTAAGGATATTTTGAGTCTAATTAGCTTTATTATTGTCATTGTACTTGGCACGCTCTTTCTCAATACTTATATTTATCGTTCGTATAACGTTGTCGGCGTCAGTATGGAAAATACTTTGCATAACGACGACCGCGTCATCGTCAATCGCGCCGCCGTATCATGGGCTCATTTTACCGGCAATGAATACGTTCCAGAACGTGGTCAAATTATCGTATTCATGAATGAAGACGAAAACGCCGTCAAAGCCTACAAAGAACAAGGCGTCAAGAATCCCACCACTTGTACCGTTCCGTCAAATGTTTCTGATCAATACATCATCAAACGCGTAATCGCTTTTCCAGGCGAGCGCGTCACCGTTAAAAATGGCGTCATGACCATCTACAACGAAGAACATCCTGATGGCTTTGTCTACGACGAACTCTGGCGCACTTCAGATACCGATGGGCCGAAATCATACACTAGCGGTGAAGTTGACCTTACTGTACCAAAAGGCGAACTCTTTGTTTCTGGCGATAATCGTGAAGGCTCTAACTCTTGGGACTCACGTAACGGCCTTGGTACCATTCCATATTGTCGCATTGTTGGTCCAGTAGTTCTTAGATTATTCCCCTTTAATAAAATTCGTGGCTTTTAATCTAAGTTCAAACAAAAAATAGAGCCTTACGGCTCTATTTTTTATCCTAGAGGTTCTCTAGATCAGCTTCTGTTGGCACCTTAGTGCTTGGAGTTTCAAAGTCTTCAAGCGGCGCCACACCAGTACCTACTGGAATCTTGCGGCCGATAATCACATTTTCTTTCAAGCCTCTCAAGTGATCTACGCGACCATTAATCGCCGCATTGATAAGCACCCGAGTTGTATCCTGGAAGGATGCTGCCGACAAGAATGAGTCCGAGAAGATAGACACTTTAGTAATACCAAGCAACAAATTAGTATAAGTTGCCGGCTCCTTACCTTCAGCTTCTAGCTCCTTATTCTCGGAAACAACCGAAGCAAGCGAAGTAATATCACCTGACACAAATTCCGAATCACCTGGATCGTTAATCTGAACACGTGAGAACATCTGACGCACCAAGATTTCAAGGTGTTTTGGCGAAATCTCATGACCTTGCGCCGAATACACCGACAACACATCGTTCATAATGTAGCGCTCAGTTTCTTCAATGCCTTTATACCGCAACAAATCTTGCAAGTTTAATGAACCAGTTGTCAATCTATCACCAGCAGTCACTGTATCATTAGATTTTACCACTAGCTCCGCATCGCCAGGAATCTCAATCCTAGCTGATGAGCCAGCTGAGCCAACCAAGATAATCGCGTCCTTTACAAGCTCCACGATGCCCTCGTGCTTTGCCTTGACGGCTGGCTTATCACCAGACTTCTTAATCAAGGTTGTTCCATTCTTGACTGATTCACCATCCTTCACGGCTGGCTTCCGACCATCAAGCGCAATTCTCTCAATCTCACCAGACTGTGGTGCAACTTGCACTACATAGTGGTTGCCATCTTCCCAAACTTCCACTACGCCATCCACTGGCGAAATATAAGCTTGACCTTTTGGATTACGTGCCTCCAGAAGCTCTTCCACACGAGGAAGACCACGTGCAATAGCACCAGAACCCGCCACACCAGAACCGTGTTTCGTATCAAGTGTCAGCTGCGTACCAGGTTCACCAAGTGACTGCGCTGCAATCACACCTACCGGTTCATGTGCTGCCACAAGTTCACGAGTAGACATATCCACACCGTAAGCCTTGCGTGGCACACCATTTACCGCAGTAGTTGAAAGTACAGACTGAATCTTCACGGAATCAATGTTCTCGTCCGCATCAATCTGCTCAGCCACTTCCTTTGTAATCAACTGGTCC
>JAZUND010000037.1:0-8043 GCA_045603965.1 Candidatus Nanosyncoccus sp.
TCGCTAAATTCGCAAATGACGGTTTTACCGGCAAAATTATCGCATTTGATATTTTCGTCAAAATCGTTATATAAACTATAGATATTTTTAGCTAAGTATTCATTAGACAAACTGAAGTTCAGAAAGCCAGGAGGAGAAACATTTATATCACACTCGGGGGCGCGTCCGGCCGGCCCATCGCCATGGGCGGCCGGCGCTAGACCTCGCGCTGCCGCGCTCCGGACCCCCCCTCGTTGCGATATAAATGTTTCAATGTCGGCTGCGATTTCCATCGAGGGTTTATGGAGTTCCTTGGCGAGTTTTAATGGGGCGTTTGAGGAATAATCGGCGTCGATATTCTCGGGAGAAAGGGTAATTTCGGGTTCAAAATCAAGGTTGTATAAATCTTGGATAAATTTCTTAAGCTGTTCCCTAATCTCTTGCATAAACTATATTATATCACAATAGACAGGGATATGGGGCTAGTTCCCGCTACCGTTGTAGCGCCAGATGGCATACCATTCGTCTTTATCGTATCCTTGGGTTGTGGTTTTGTAGTAGAATGGGCTAAGGTGATCAAACGACCCACCATTAGTATATGCAGTATGTGCGAAAATAAAGTCCCCATTATAGCTATCGCCGTTTTTCAAGTATTTAGCGTGGCCGCCTTCGGCGATATGGCTAAGCCCGTCCTCGGTTTTGACATACATGGCAATATGACCGAGAACATAAGTATTTCCATCATAGGATAATTTATAATTCTCGTGTTTACTTGACGTTCTATAGACTAAGCGGATATCGCCTGGTTGGTAGTAAGTTTCGAGACGGCCAGCATTAATAGCGGTTCCAGCACTCGAGCTACTAGTTCTAGTGTTATCCTCTGTATTGATTGCAATCCATGGATCAGAGCCACTCGCAAAATATCTTGCTTGAGCTGGTAAGCCAAATGGTATTCTAATTGTACTGTTTCCCAAACCTTTAATAGCATAGTACGTTGCAATTGCGGCGGTCCTATCACAGCTACGTCCATAGAAATAGCCAATATCGTCGACGTACCATGTACCAGAGCAGCCTAAACTGTGATAGTTGTCACATTTGTTGCTAGCGAGGTTGGCCGCTTCTAGAGATGCACGCCTATTGGCATCGGTGTAATATTCAGCAGCGTTAGCTCTAAACTCCGGGGTGGCAACGACTTTATACCGTTCCATTTTTTTACTATATGGTGATGAAAGCGTGACATAATGAGACCATCCTTCCGATTTATTAGATGCAATCATCTTATCATTGCTAGTATAGCCGTCTGGCCAAGCAAGAGTGATAGCGGCTAGATTGAGGTTATTCATTTTGGTGTAATGGGGAGTGAGGACTAAACCTGCAGAAGATGTATCATAAGTTGATTTACATGTCGTGCATTGATGATAAGGATTATGGCCTTCGTCCTCTGCGGCTGGAGCATATTTATTACCATCGTTCCCTTCCCAGTAGTCAAAATAGTATCCTTCTTTAGTCCAATCTTTGTATGTAGTTGAGTTTAGGCTGTAGACGTTGGAATATCTGGCGCCTGCGAATTCCGCAAGTGCCCTAATGCTATGGCTAGATTCTGTATATACCTTTGATTGTCCGTTAGGGCTGATATATGTAACGGTATTCGCTTTGGCTTTTTTGGTACACGTAGCCGTGAAGATGGTGTCTCCTGACACCTTGCCACTACTTGGCGACCAGCCGGAACATGTAATAGTGTAGCCAGTGAGGGTTATTGGAGAAGCAGTAACTTCGATACCGTTAGCAAAGCTAAGGGTGGCCCCACTTGTAGAATAGGTTGTGTCATAAGGAACTGATGCGGAGGAGACCGAGATTGTACCGAGTGATGAATCGTTAATTCTAAAGTTCATAGTATAATCATTCGCAGTTCTGGTACAATTCACAGTAACAGCAATGTCACTTGTGACCGTGCCGTTGGCTGGAGTCCAACCACTACAAGAAGTGTTATAGCCTGCGATAGTTTTGGGTGTGGCAACGACGGTTCTACCGTCGCTAAAGGTCAAGGTATTGCCGCTTGAAGTGAAGGTAGTGCCAGCGGCTACAGAAGTGCTGGTGCGATTAGTAGAGCCATAGGACGAATTGCTTGGACTAGTGCTGACTGTGTAATAAGTTATTTCTGGCTCCGGAGTTGGATCTGGTTCTGGGTCTGGGGTTGGGTCTGGGGTTGGGTCTGGGGCTGGAATTGGGTCTGGCTCGGTGTAACCATTCTCGACGTTCAATTCTTGTTCAATGCCCGGAAAATCAAGTGAAACATTATAATTCCCTGGTGCCAATCCCTCTGGTACATTGCAAATGATAGTGATGTATTGGTTGTCTGTTGCTTGCATATTCGGAGACAAACATTCGTCTTCACCAATTTTTACCTCTGGCGCCTCTATATTCATATCGCCATTTTTGACGATTGGGGTAGTGATAGTGAGAGTATCGGATGTGTCATCAGAACCTAGGGCAATGCTAACTGGGTTGGTGGATTTAGCGACGATAGTATAATTCACTATACCTTTGTAAGAGCCGGCCTCAAAGCCCTCTCCCGCTTTGGCGGCAAAGTAAATTTTGGTTTCTCCTGGTTCTGTGACATGTGCTACGAGCACTTCTTCACCTTTTTTCGGTACGGAAGAGAAAACGGCTCCGTTTTCTTCGGTAGTAAAGCCCCATGAACCGTCGCTCAGTGAATAAATGTTTGTATTTTCACTGAAGGCTTTGTTAGTGCCATCCGCTCGAAGATGGTTATCATTGCCGGCGGACATGTAAATATCATATTCAATACCTGGTTCCGCATTGACCGTGACGGTATCGGTGACCCTAGCAATAGGATTGCTGTATGATAATGTACTTCTGATATCTAAAGAAGTATTAACTCCTAGGTTAAGCGTAGAAGCCGCTTCGCTTTGTTTGTTGGATAGATTGTGAAACAGAACACCAAACCCGCCCGTAATGGCAGAAATAGTCAAGATGGCGGCCGTAATTTTGAGCGATTGATTAAATGGCTTAAAATCGTGCAGTTTTTCTGAAGCTATAGATAAACAACGCTTCGTAGGGCGTAAAAATAGAATTTGAAGAATGGAGCTAACGCGTTTTTGGATGGAAGTGAAGAGCCTTTTTAAATGAATGCGTAATTTAAGATAGCCAAATATACAAAGTGCCGCTGCACCTAGAAAGACGACGACCGGTAAGCTGCTGGTCGCAATTTCTTCAATAGCAGCAAAAAATCCAGTGTTTGGCGTGGCGATATTAGCCGCTGCGGCTGATTCCTCGGTGTACACGGTTAGGTAGGTACTGAATGACGATTCTCCTTCTTCTTCATTTAAATCCGCGAAGTGCGCGACGATGTCATGGCGACCTTCTGATAATTTATTTAGAAAATCTTTCTTAAAGGTGATCGTAGTGTAATTGCCACTAATTGTATAGTCTTGCCCTTCGGTTAATTCTTGGTTATCTAATGATATTCTTGTGAAACTATTTCGCGGTAGATAAAAGGTGACGATAGACTTAGTGCTTCGGCCGATTATCCAGTCTTGTCCGGCTTCCCACAATAAAATATTTTCGCCCTCGATGTCTTCGGAATCCGCCTCGTCTTGTCCTTCCGGTTCGACGATTTCAAAAGTGATGTCGGTAGAGTTGTTAGCATAGACATTACCTTGTGGAATAGAGCCCGTAACAATTGTTCCTATACAAAACGACAGTAAAAAGAGATTAAATATTTTGCATTTTTTTATCATTTTAGTGCACCTTTCTTATGATTATTTAATCAAATCACAAGCGTTTTGTAAAGTTATTAATCAAGACAGGAGGATCCTTTTCGTTTGTTGGCAAGGATAAAGAAAACAGAGCTAAATAGGACTAGGAGCGTCGCTTCTAGAGTAGATAAAACATCTAATTGGAAAAATATGGCCGCCACTAGTGGGAGAAAACTCGCTACAAAAACTATAAAAAGTTTTTGCGAAGTAGACAATTTATCTTTTTTCAGAGTTAACATTTTTGTTTTATGCTTTTTGCCTTCCTAAGATAAATATATATAACTATTGGTTGTCTGTCAAGGTTGGATATGATATAATAATGTTGCTAGCGGGTATCGTATAACGGCTATTATGTATCCTTCCCAAGGATGAGACGAGGGTCCGACTCCCTCTACCCGCACCAGAAAACGAAGAAAGAGCCGAAGGCTCTTTATTTGTTTTCTGCTCTAAAACCTACGGAAGGCGGCAAGAGCTTCGTCTACTGCTGAAATATATTTGCGAATTTGAGCGATGCGGTCATTAGAGGCATCGAGTTTTCTCGAGGCATCAAGTGCTAAATTCTCGTTTTCATCGATTTGCTGTTGGTTGAACTTATATTCTTCTTCGTTTAAGAGTTCACGACCTTGATAGACGGTTGTTTCATAATCAACATTCTGCGTTGCAAAACGACCAGTTGATAAATATAAATCCTCATTTGCTCGCACGAGATTACTCAATTGCGTTTGCAGAGCATCTATATTGGAGTGTAGCGGCTCTCTAGAAAGTTCAGAGCCTCGCCATTCATCTGGTCGAAGTACTCAGATATTAGAAGTTTTTCCTCCTGGCTAGTATTCGGGTTGTCAAGGCGAGAACGTAAAGTGCTATAATCTTCAAGCAATGCTGAGCGTTGCTTTTCGTTGCCATCTTCGAAGTTTTTCCCATGAGTAGCATCAATTAAAGCTAAGTCAGTAGAAAGCCCAGACATAGCAAACTTTAAATCGAAGTTATTTTTTAATTCATCGTGAGCTCTGGTAAATTTTTCTGCAATGCCAAAATAATCGCTTTCAACCTGAGTGCTTGTTTTGCCGTCTGCTTTTTCTACTGTATATATAGTTGACCTTTCCCCAGAGGCAATCTGACGACGATTTGTTATAGTTTCAGATGATACTTCTGTAGCTTTTCCTACCTCATTTTCTGTAACTGAAGGATTTTCTGGCGCTTTTTCTGCTAAATCTGCCTTTTCTTGCTTATTTTCTACAACTTCAGAAATATCGCTCCTTGCCGAGCCTTCTAGATTAGCCCAACTTGGTCTACTATTTCCGTATTCTTCTGGCAACATGGTGTCTGGGTTAATTTTTGAAAGAAGCATGAATTCACGAAAGACCTTTTTTGTCTCCTCTTCTAAACCAGGAACATCAAGCGAGTCTGGACGGACCCCCAAACGGTTGGCGGCTACTGATGTACTTAAAATTGCCATTTTGTCTACAAATGTAGTCCAAGAATGCTTGCCTTCCTTGTGGTCAGTATACCTTAGATAATCGTTAACATACCCTGGCTCCCCAGAGATTGAAATACCATTTGCAATCTTTTGTGTGGCTGCTGGCATCTTCCTATCATCGCTTGGCAACAAATCTGGAGACATCTCGTTGCATCTTCTCTGAAAATCCTGTAAAAGTTCCTTAAATTGACCGTCATCAATGTTATCTGTTTTATAAATTACAATATCGTCTGGGCGTTGCTTACCGCCATTTCTGTAATTATCCATAGAAGTAGCAAATTTGAAATACAAACTGTCCTTAAGCGGAGACTCTTGAACACTTTCTTTCCACGCATAAAGAACCGCCCCTGGATCTGTTGTTTTATCTGTTGAGATGTAGCATCTAAGGCCGCCCTTTTCTCTCGGTTTGTTTGAATTTACATGGATAAATTGTCCTGAATAAAATGGCCCGTCGGGGCTGTAAGTCGCATCTTGTTCATCTACTTCTTTTTGGTATGCAACATCTCCACCATTCTCAGCAAAACTATCAGCCATCATTTTTGCTTGCATCTGATACCGTTGGTATGTTTGAGGCCCAGTCAGCCAAGAGTCTTCTTCTCGCCTAGAAAAATCGGATTGTATCGCATTGTATTCGCTAAGCGTTCTACCTCGCCCCACTTCAGAGATATAATCTGGGTTGAGGAATACTTTAATAGTATCATTACCAACCATATTCTCTCGAGCTAGTCTTTGGACATTATCACGAGTTTGTTCATAAAAGAGAGCTGCTCTTAAGCGATAATTTTCGGTTGAACGAGCTTTATAGGCTTCGACTTGCGATTTGAAATTGCTAATAGATTGTTGTGGCGTCATCGATAGTGCATCTTTTGTTAGGTTGGCAAGTTTATCTGGGTCATTAAAATACCCTTCACCGGTTTCACGCCCAATCCTATCAAAAATTCTTTCAATCGTCTTATCGGAGCCGCCTATTACTTCGGCATTGTCCTCACGGTTAGATGCTTCAATATTTCTCATATGCTCCTTAAACGAAGGCATTTTTTCGAGTGGATGCTTTTGTTGCTCCGTGTTTACTTCTGCCGAATTGCCAACTCTTTCTGCACTACTTATCATAATATAATTATATCATTTCAATGCGTAAATAATGGTATCAGCTATGGTATAATAATTGAGTACGAACTTCATATAGTATCGTGCACCAGAGAAAGTAAAAATAACCACTTGTGGTTATTTTTAGTTTCTGTGGAGTGGGGCCGAGGGAGAGCATTCTCCCTCTACCCGCACCATTTTTTATTCAGATTCTTCTATAGTGTATTCTTCGTTTGGAGTGCCGATGGTGATATATTCGTTGATCTTTCCTTCTTGTTTAAGGGCATCGAAACGTTTGTTGAATTCAGTGAAGGGGACTTTTATGGAAACGAAGTTGACTTCGGTTTCGGTTTTCTTGATTAATTTCACAAAATAGTATCCGTCGCCGTTCATTGAAACGAATTTGCCGCTACTTTCGCCGGGTTCTAGTTTCGCTGCTTCGGAAGCACGGCCACCATCGATGTTTTTATTGTCAACAAGCCCGCCGGTTTCCTCGTAAACAATGGCATCGCCGAGTTGTTCAACGACCGCTTTATAATCGTTCCCATTAGAAGCTAAAATGCTTTCGACTTTTTCGGCGATTTTGTTCGCGTTTTCATCGATTTTAATCTCGACTTTAGCTTTAACTAAGGTAAGATATAACATTCTTTCGTATTCATTTTTAGTTAAACCGAAATTATCTTCGATGATTTTTAAGAAACCTTCTTCGCTGCGGTCTACGCCGCCGATTTTAAGGTGGCGTTCGAACTCATTTTCGACATCTTCGTCGGTAACAGTAATATCGAGTTCTTTAGCGAGAGTAAGGGCGTAAGTATATTTTTCCGCTTCGGTGAGGGCGGCGTTTTTATATTCGTCGTGAAGATAATCAATAGAAGTGTTTTCGAATTGACTACCAGATTGACGTTCGATAGAGGTCATGCTACTGCGATAGAACATAAGATAATCCGAAAAACGGACGTCTTTCGAATCGACCGAGGCGACGGAGATTGGGAAAATTTCGGTAATCCTAAAAAGAAGTTCGCCGGTCATACCGAGGCGATACAGCGCGAGATAACCGCTTAAAACTAAAATCGCGAACATCACGAAAGCGATTAGGATTGTACTAATAACAACGCGGTGTTTAGTCCATTGAAGCGGATATTTAAATTTCCGTCCGCGTGCGAGAACCTCCTCGCGACGCGCTTCGACCTTTTCTTTTTCAGTTTTATTCTCGGCTTTCTTCTTTACTAGTTTCATGGTATAATTATAGCATATATATAATGGCCTGGTAGCTCAATGGATAGAGCAATTCCGTCCTAAGGAAGAGGTTGTGCGTTCAACTCGCACCCAGGTCACCATTTTTTATGGATAGGTATAATTAATGTCTTCGGCGCTCATGACACGGTATTCAAAAAGGTTTGGCGAAATACCGAGCGAATCGATAGCATTTTTAGTTTGTTGGATATACGATTCTTTCGTAAGGTTGTCTTGATTGAAATTGAATGGATAGATTTTGATTTCGTTCGATTGACTGAGGCTAGAATAACTTGGACTAAAATAGTTAAAATTAAAATAGTTAATAAAGTCTGAGACTACTTCGAGCCGTCCGGCAGTTCCGAAATCATCCTCGCATTTGAAATCTGGATAAATGATATCTTCTGGGTCATCTAGGCAAAAAATTCTATAGATCTTAGAAACAGTTATGTATTCGTTCTTTTTATTGTTTGAGAATTCATTGTAAAA
>JAZUND010000038.1:0-20125 GCA_045603965.1 Candidatus Nanosyncoccus sp.
CAACAAATATTACAAAGATTTTCTTAGTGCTTAATTCTGGGTCGTCGTCGGAAAAGTTTTCGTTGTATGAAGGTGAAGATGAGGTGTGCTCGCTATACTTTGAAGGTGTGGAAATTGACGGAGCGAAAAAATTCATTTGCACAGTGACGAAAGAGGATGGAACCGAATACCAGGTTGATAAGAAATGGGATTCGCTCGATGATGCATTCAAAGAGGCGAAGGCGATATTTGAAAAGGAAGGCTATATTAATGAGGCGCATCCGCTAGATGGTATTTTGGTAAGAACACCAGCGGCGGGCACATATTTCTCCAAACATCACATTGTAGATGATGAGACGTTTGCAGAGCTGGAGAAAGCGAAATTGACTTATCCTCTGCATGTGCCTGGTGCAATTCGGGGAGTAAAGAATGCAATTGCGGCGTTCCCGGGAGTGCCAGTAATGACAATGAGTGACTCTGAGGCTTTGACACGAGATTCGCGCAAGGATGCTTTGTATGCTTTGCCGGCGGAAGTAGTGGAAGAATTTGATCTCGGACGTTGGGGTGCGCATGGTTCGTCGTATGGCTATGTGATGGGACGCATTAAAGAACTGGGGATTCTGGAAAAGAAAATGGTGGTTTGCCACTTGGGATCTGGGTGCTCAGTGACAGCATTTGTTGATGGTGAGCCGGTTTATACTTCAATGGGTGAAACGCCACTTGAAGGACTAATGTCGTCGACGAGGACTGGTTCGATTGACCCAACAGTGGGTGCTCTTCTTGGGGAGAAGTTGGGTGCGGCAGAAGCGATAAAGGTGATGAATAAGGCCTCTGGGCTTGTGGCGCTAGCTGGTTCTTCGGATATGCGTGAGATTATCGCAGGTGCAGAAGAAGGACGAGCGGATGCGGCGCTCGCATATAATTTGTTCATTGATGGTGTAGCGGGGAAAATTGGTGAATTTGCGGCGAAGATGGGTGGAATTGATGCAATTGTATTTACGGCAACGATTGGTGAACGTTCGATCCCAGTAAGATCTTCGGTGATTGCGCACCTTGAGTTTATGGGCTTTAAGCTGAAAAACGATGCAGCGATGGATAAGTCGAAGGGATATACAAATGTGGCAGAGGAAGATTCAAAGCCAGTGTATGTGATCCCGACCAATGAAGCGGCATATATGATTAAGAAAGCATCAGAACTTATTGATGGCGTGGCATAACGATCAAGTTTCGGAAAAAGAGACTGAGAAGATACTAGAAATCGCTCGGGAGTGCTTGGCACTTCCGGGAGATTTTGTGGAAATGGGATGTTATAAGGGGGACACATCATTGCTGCTTGCGGAGATTATAAGGAATGACGCTAGACTTACGGATGGTAAGCTTGTGGAAAAACCCGTGGAAAAGTATGCGAAAAAGTTGTGGATTTATGATTCGTTTGAAGGGTTGCCTGATAAGCGAACGGAAGATGAATCGGCGCTCGGAACGGATTTCAAGAGTGGGGAATTGTTCGTGACGAAGCGCGAAGTGAAAGAGAGGTTTCTCCGGGCGGGTTTGCCAGTGCCGGTAATCAAAAAGAAATGGTTTGCCGAGCTTATTAGTGAAGATTTGCCGGACAGGATTGCTTTTGCGTTTTTAGATGGGGATTTTTACGGATCAATTCGGGACTCGTTATCGAAGATAGATGGAAGAATGACGGAGGGGGCGGTTGTGATGGTGCACGATTATAATAATCCAGCTTTACCAGGGGTGAAAAAAGCGGTAGATGAATGGTTGGCGAGGAAAAGTCTGAGGTTAGACATTTATCAAAGTATGGCAGTAATTGAGGGTTTTTAATATTGACAATATTGCTTAATTATGTTATAAAGATATAAAATAACAAAAATAAAAAAGGAAAAAATGAGCAGAAAATATGCGGCGGGGATAACGGAGAAAAGATTGAATAATCATAGGTTTAGAAAGACGGAAGATGCGATACTTCGCGTCTTTTTTGAGGACAATGTTTACATTGGGGCGAAGGAGATGGCGGAAAGGGCTGGCGTGGCAAGGTCAACTTTTTATCATCACCATAAGACGATTGGCGAAATAATACCAGATTATAAGAGGTTTATTATGAGAAAATATTTGGCGACGATGGGTGTTTTGATTAAGCGAAAACAAGTTGAGATGAGAAAAATTTATTCGGAAACGTTATTTTTTATAATGCGGAATCGGAAGGTGTTTGAGATAATGGTGAAAGGTAAAGAGTCGGTGATAGTGAAAGAAATGTTGAGGCGAATAAAACCGAAAATGATGGAACGCATGAGGCTGGGGCATAATAAAGATAAAATATTGATGGTTTATAATGGTGAAATTGCAGAATTGATATGCGAATGGTGCGAGAGTGGGTTTTGCGAAAATGATATTGTATTATTGCTTGATAATATCATGTATTTAACAGATACGGTAAAGACGAGATTGGGAGGATTGGCTTAAATAAGCATTAAAAATTAGCACTCGCTGCTTTACAGTGCTAATTTTTGTGCTATAATGGGGATAGAAAAGGAGAAAAAGCTCCTGTGGATCGGAAGATTGACAGGCGCTAGGAAAGGAAAATATGACACTTAAACCTTTAAAAGACAGAGTAGTAGCAATAGTGGAGAAACCACTAGAGAAAACAAAATCCGGAATCTTGCTAGGCGAAGCGAAGGAAAAGCCGGCTTATGCGGTGGTGGAATCGGTGGGCCCAGAGGTGAAAGAAGTAAAGAAAGGCGATAAGATTGTTTATAAAGAATACTCAACTACAGAGATAAAGGTGGATGAGAAAGATTATATTATTTTGAAGGAAGAAGACGTACTAGCGACAATGTAGGTTGTGGAAAACCTGTGGAAAAGTTTAGTGGAGACATGGGGGTTTGAGAGGATAAATATAATAAGGAGAAAATATGGCAAAGAAAATTTATTATGAAGCAGAAGCACGAGAGAAGGTTTTGTCTGGTGCAAAGCAATTATATGATGCAGTAAAAGTGACGTTTGGGCCTAAGGGCAAGAACGTAGTAATTGAGAAGGAATATGGTGCGCCAGTGATTACACATGATGGCGTGACGGTAGCGGAAGCAGTGGAACTTCCCTCTAAAGATGAATCGCTCGGTGAGGCTGTAGGCGCAAAATTGATTAAAACTGCAGCACAAAAGCTAAATAAGGTAGCGGGCGATGGCACGACTACGGTTACGGTTTTGACATATAATATACTGTCGGAAGCGAACAAATTAATTGCGGCTGGCGTGAATCCGATGGAACTGCGCCATGGAATTGAGAAAGCAGGCGCTGAGATTGTAACTGAGATTGAAAAAACAGCGGAAAAGATTGAGGGGGATTCGAAGAAGGTAGCAGAAGTGGCTACAATTTCAGCTGGCGATGCGGAAATTGGTAAATTGATTGCAGAAGTGATTTCGAAGATTGGCAAAGATGGCGTCGTGACAGTAGAGGCCGGACAAGGTTTGGAAATGGAACAAGAGATTGTGGAAGGATTCTCTTACGACAAGGGGTATGCTTCGGCGTTCTTTGTAACTGACGTAAATAGACAGGAAGCATTGTTTGAAAAACCTTTAGTATTAGTGACGGAAAATAAGATTTCGGCAGCGAATGATATTCTGCCGATTTTGGAAAAATGCGCACAGGCTGGCAAAAAGGATTTGGTGATTATTGCGGAAGAGGTGAGTGGCGAAGCGTTGTCGCTACTAGTACTAAATAAGCTAAAAGGCGTGTTTAATTCGCTCGTTCTTAAAGCTCCATCATTTGGCGATCGTCGTAAAGAGATTATGGAAGACATTGCAATTTTGACTGATGCGACAGTGGTGTCGGCGGACAAGGGACTGAAACTGGAAGAAGTTGGGCTTGAAGTGCTCGGCTCGGCAGCAAAGGTGCTTGCGACAAAAGATGAAACGACGATCATTAAGGGTGCGGGTGATAAGAAGGCAGTGGCGGATAGAATTGAACTGATTAAGTCACAGGCGGAGTTGGCGAAATCTGATTATGAGCGTGAAGAATTTGAGAAGCGGGCGGCGGCTCTTCTTGGTCGCGTAGCAGTAATTAAGGTCGGTGGAGCGACGGAAACTGAAATAGACGAGAAGAAATTCCGCGTGGACGATGCCGTAGCAGCAACTAAGGCAGCACTAGCTGAGGGCATCGTAACTGGTGGCGGGGTGACGCTGGTGAATTTGGCTGGTAAATTGTCTAGTGAGGACGCTGGAACTCGGATAGTGAAGAATGCTTTGAAAGCGCCATTTGTGCACATCATGGAAAACGCAGGACTTAATGCACAGGCATTACTCGCGGAAGTGGAGAATGCTAAACCTGGTATGGGCGTGAATGTGATGTTGCCTGAAAAAGGTTTGGTTGACCTTAAAAAGGCAGGTGTGATTGATCCTGCTAAAGTGACTAAAGAGGCAGTTAAGAATGCGGTGTCTATTGCGGCGACGGCGATTACAATGGGAGCTCTAATATGTGAAATCCCAGAAGAAAAACCAGCTATGGGCGGCGGTGATATGGGCATGGGATACTAATAAAAAATAACCCCCGATAAGGGGGTTATTTTTTATGTGATGCTTACATTTTATCAATTGATTCTACGAGGTAAAGGAGAGCTTCGGCGCGTTCGTGTTCGTCGGAGATTTCACTAGCGGCGTGATAGGCACGCTCCAAGATGGTGTAGTCGCTTAAATCTTCAAAGATGTCACGATAAAGATTAAACTTTTGTGATGGTGCCATATCGAGATGATCGATTAGCGGGACTAAATCACGCAGAGCGGCGGTTTTAACCTGGTGCATGTTGAGGTTTGAAGTGTTAGCGGTAGTTTCACTCGCTGCCACTGTTGGCGCTGGTGTTGGTGCGATTGGTTCGGCTACGGTTGGAGTGGGTGTTGGCTGTGGGATTGGGGTAGGCGCTGGTGTTGGTTCCGGAACGGGCGTCGGGGCGGGTGTCGGTTCTGGGCTAGGCGCTGGCTCTGGAACTACAGCGGGTGCTGGTTCTGGTGTGGCAACAGGTTCCGGATCGGCGGGTGGCATAGGCAAATCAGGAAGAGTGAGCGGTTCAATTGGAGCCATTTGCTCGGTAGCTTGGACGACTTCAACTTTTGGAGCCGGAAATGGTCCAACAGGTTCAGCTAATTCACCGGTATCATCTTCTGGAACCGAAGATGGAGCCGCGACTGGATCGGAAAACATCGGGTCTTGGTTAGTACTATTAGTAATATCGTTAATTGCTTTTTGTAGATCGTCTTCTACTTGTTGATCTTGATTCATGTATGCCCACCTTTAATAATATTATACTTGTGTTAATTTTAGCACATAGTTTTCAAATGCGCAAGAAGTTTACGATTTTATCTAGAAAGTCTAGTTTGACTTCTTCCATGGGGAGATGATTGCCGAGTTGATCAACTATGGCTTCGCCGTTGCGTTCTGGAAAATATACTTTGACTTGTAGTCCGAAGCGCTTTTTAGGGATAAGGACGGCAGAGTAGTGCTCTCCTTCTTTAAGGATGCCGAAAGCGCGAAATTCGTCGTATTTGTGAAGTGTCTTTTCTTCGGTGAGACCTTGATTATTTAGAGTGTAATGAATTTTACGCGGTGGACGTAGGGAATAAACTAAAATGGTGATGACACTGATGATGATGAGTGCGAGGAAAGTCCAGCCTTTAAAAACTACAGCTAGCGCGGAAAGGCCGACAGTGATGACGGCAAGACCAAAGTACCAACCGATATTGTGGCTTTTTGCGACGTATTCTTCGCCTTGCCAAGAGACTGGAGAAAGATTTGCTACCATAAATTGATTATAGCATAGTATGGTGAGGTTGGCGGAATTTTGGGCTGCGGTGTATTGCGAAAAATACTTTAAGGTGGTAGAATGGAATAAATGGAGGGTTACCCAAGTGGCTGAAGGGGACGGTTTGCTAAATCGTTAGTCTGGAGTGATCTGGAGCGGGAGTTCGAATCTCCCACCCTCCGCCATGCGTCCACGAGACGCTTTTTTGGGTCGATTCGAACCTTCGGTGCGAATTTCCCACCTTCCGCCAATTTGAGTTAGTGCAGTTTACTTTTGCAGAAAGATGTGATATAATTAGATTATGAGAAAGTTTTTGAAAATTGTTTTGCCAATGGTAATGTGCATGTTTATGATGGTGGTAACGGTGCATGGTGCATCGGCATCGGCATTGACATTGCAAGAGGGAGCACAAGCTGCGCAGTGTGATGGTTGCCCTTCGGATTTGTTTGGTGATACCGGTATATTTAAGCAGGTGACGAATACTATCTTATATGTGGTTGGTATTATAGCGGTAGTGATGCTGATTATTGGTGGTATTAAGTATTTGCTATCTGGCGGTGATTCGAAGAAGGTGACAGATGCAAAGAATACAGTGCTCTATGCGATTATTGGTCTTGTAGTTTGTTTCTTGTCGTTTGCGATTGTGAATTTTGTGATTTCTTCGTTACCGTCTAGTTCTAAACTTGGTGTAACTTTAATCGATGCGGCTTACTGCTAATAAAGTGACAATTATATTAGAAACTCCGGCAGCACGGAGTTTTTTGATGGCGGATTTAACACTGGCGCCGGTGGTCCAGACATCATCTAAAATGATGTAGGTGGCGTGTGGGTTGATAGTGAGTTTGGAATTGATGATGTAAGCCGATTCGGCTTGTTCAATGCGAGTGCGACGATCTGCACCGACCTGGGTAGTGTTGGTGGCACGAAGAAGAAGATTTTGTGTAGTGAGATGACGAAGTTTGGCGAGGCGTTTGGCGAGAAGAGCGGTGTGGTCGAAACCACGACTGCGAATGTGTTTGAAGGAAGTGGGAAGAGGAATGACAATGGTATTAACTGCGAGTGTGGTGGGTAGATTGCTACTGATTAATTCTGCAAGCGGACGGGCGAGGGAGCGATTTGAATTGTATTTATAATTATGAATAAGATTTGTGAGTAATTCGTTTCGTTCGCTGACGATGTAGAAGGGCGGTAAATCTGAACAGTTCGGACAATAATGGTCTGTGGTTTTGGATTTGCAATTTGGGCAAAGTGTGAATGGACGGCTTAAAATGTATTTTTTACAACGTTCGCAAAGTGGCTGGCCGAGTTTGCCGCAACCCCTACAAGAGTGAGGAGAAATAAGGTCTAGAAGGCTAGGAAATGTTGTATTTTTTACAATAAAACTCATATTACTCTTGATTTTACTACGTGGTTGGTATATAATAAAGCATAACAATATAAGTGGAGGAAATATGGCTCGTAAAAACAGTGTGGATTCGCTGATGGAGGATGATCTTGCGGCTGCATTTCTTGGTGGCGATGACGAATTAGTCGCGCCAAAAGAAGACGCAGGTATGGAGATGCCTCAAGAACCTAGCGAACCAGTTGAAGACGATGAGTGGGACAACGCCGACGATTTTCCTGGGCAGCTTGCTGTGGATGTCTATGAAACCGCCGACAGATTAGTAGTTAAAGCCCGCACAGCCGGCATTTCAAAATCTGATCTTGACGTCAGTATTTCCGATAATATTTTGACGATTTCTGGTGTATTGTCTGGTGGTGAGGACGAACAGACAACTCGTTGGCATATTCAGGAGTGCTACTGGGGTGAATTCTCAAGAACGATTGCTTTGCCGGTACAGGTACGTGAAGATGAAGATAGCGTAAAGGCAGAACTTAAAGATGGAGTACTCACAATTTCGTTCGAAAAGGAGAAGTCTGAATCGCCAAAGAAGATTAATGTTCTCTAGGTTGTACTAGCAAATAAGGTCACTTGTATGTGGCCTTATTTTGTTGAACTGAGTTTATGATTAGTTGATTGCGTGACAAATGCTGCGACAAAAAATCCCCCGAAGGGGATTATTGTACGGATTAGACATTATTCTTGAGAATATTCGCAATGACGAAGTTGACGATGGCGAATGCGAGAACAACGATTACGAGACCAATGACACCGTAAAGAATGGTATCCTTGGCTTTTTTGACTTTGCCGGCATCACCAGAAGAAGTCATATAGCCGATACCGCCGATAATGATGACGACTACAGCGACGATACCAAGAACAGCGATAACTGCATTGATGATACCAGTAATGCTGTTGACTAGGTCACCTTTACCATCACCAACTGCGTTTGGAATCGTTGCAGCGAGAGTTGTGAGTAATTGATTCATTTTGTATCCTTTGAATTAACTTGATTCTATTTTACAATGTTGTTTTAAAAAAATCAATGGGGAATTTAGTGTTTGGAAATTTGAGATTGGCTAGAGGATTCAATGACAAGGCTAGTGGCGGGGTTACTGGAATTGTTGTCAATGATGTTGAATACGAAGGTAGTGATAAGTCTAGCGAGCGCAACAATGATAAGGCCAATAATGGCGTAAAGGATGGTGGATTTGGCTTTTTGGAGTTTGCCGGTATCGCCACGAGACGTCATGAAACCTACGCCGCCAACGACAACGAAAATGACGGCGACGATACTGGAAACACCGATGAACCAATCAATGAGGCCACGAACCATAGAGTCAACATCATCAACGTTGACGCAGGCTTGTTCAATACAGTTATTATTGACGAAATCTGCGCCGAGAGCGATACGGATGGTGTTGACAATGGTGGAGGCGAGCATGACGATGGCGAGACCGATAAAGGCGCGAGTGAGGGTCTTCTTGCCGGTAGCGGCTTTGACTGGATCACCAGAGGAGAACATATAGAGGTAGCCACCGTAGATTACGTAGCCTATGACGAGATAGACGGCGATGACGGTGATGTCGGTGAGGATGTTGAAAACGATTTGCCAGATGGCGCTGGTGAGGTTATCGGTGTTGCCAATATTGTCAAGGTCGACGTTGCAATCCCAGGATGGCATGCCGAGTAAATAGCGACAATTTGAATTCGAAGATGGACTTGTTGGGTCGGCATAAACTGATGTGGCGTTTGGTATGGAAATGACTGTGGTAGTAGAGAAGAGAATTGCCAGAAAGACAAGTATTTTTTTGATAAATGTTTTCATAATGAGATCCATTAGTTATATTGAGATAATTTTAGCATATTTTGCGAAAAAGTCTAGAAGTGTTTGACATAAGCGGTAAAGATGTATATGTTATTGACAAAAATGCTTATGTGTGCTATAATTGAAACAGTGCCTTTTAGGGAGGCAGTGATTGTTATGATAAGAGAAAGATTCTCAAAACAACAGAGACTTGGAAAAAGTCGCTTCAAAAAGTGGGTTTTTGGGTGTCTTTTTGCTATGATGACAATCGGGGGGATAGCGAGTGTTTTACCGAATACTTCTGTGTATGCGGAGCCGACAACAAGTGAAGTGACAACTGATGCTTCGTCTGAGCCAACGACAACTACTACTGCGACGAAAGCAGAAAATAGTGCTTCTTGCGAGAATAACTTAGGGGCGATTGGTTGGCTAGTGTGTCCATCTACTGGTGTGATTTCAAAAGCGGTAGATTTTTTGTATGGCTTGGTGGAGAAGATTTTAGTACTTAATCCGGTGGAAATTAAAGATGGTTCGCCGATGTATGAAATATGGAAGTATATGCGGGGGATTACGAACATTATTTTCATTATTTTCTTCTTGGTGGTGATTTATTCGCAAATTACTGGTGTAGGAATATCAAATTATGGAATTAAGAAGGCGCTACCAAAGATTATCATAGTAGCAATACTGGTGAACCTGAGTTTTATTATTTGTTCACTAGCGGTGGATGTGTCAAATATTGTGGGCGGGGGAATTAGGGATTTGTTTGCATCAATTGAAAGCTCAACGTCAGCTTCAATGGCAACTGGGTCGGCACATGTTTCATTGAGTGAAATGTATGGTGCGCTGGCAGGTGGTGGGGTGCTTGCGGTGGGAGCCGGAGTGGTGGCGGTGGAGACTGGCGCGATTTGGATGCTAATTCCAACGGTGCTTGGTGCGTTGGCGGCGGTGGTAGTTGGGGTGGTGACGATTGCGATGAGGCAGGCGGTGGTGGCACTTCTCATTATGATTGCGCCGCTTGCGATGGTTTCGTATATGTTACCAAATACGGAGAGTTGGTTTAAAAAGTGGAAGCAGTTGCTTGTAAAAATGTTGGTGTTTTATCCGTTGTTTTCATTGCTGTTTGGTGCGTCAAGTTTGGCGGGATGGGCGATTATTTCTAGTGCAGATAGTGGATTCTGGGTGATACTCGGAGTAGCAGTACAGATATTCCCATTGTTCTTCTCGGTCAGTTTGATGAAGATGAGCGGTACGTTCTTGTCTGGCATTAACAGTAAATTGCAAAGCATTACAACAAAGCCGTTGGCAAGAAACAAAGCTTGGGCGGATTCGCATCGGCAGCTTAAGATGAATAGAAGTTTGGCATCTAATAATGTATACACGCCGTCGCTTAAATTGATGCAGTTTTTGTCTGATAGAAGGATTATGCGTGATGAGGAAATAACGGAACATGCGGCGACAGTGAAAAACCGTGGTTTGGCTTATGCGGCTAGTAGAAATTATAAGAAAGATGGAACTCCATCAAAAGAAGGTGTAGAGGCTTACGAAGCACAGGCGAGGAATATTAAGTATAAGACCATAATTGACCGTCATAAGAATAATATGAATAAGGGTATGGGCCAGCTTGAAGCGGTGAAGAATCGGGCGAGTGCGGCACAGAAGGCGCGACTTGATGCGCTTGATGCGGAGACGGTGGAGGCGGCGGATGCGGCATTTGCTGAAACGGCACGTGGTGAAATGATTGAGCGGAATAATGCGGAGGGCAGGTACAAGAGATTTGAAGCAGCAATCAATGCACATATGGATGATATGAATGGCTATACTCTAGATAAGGAAACTGGCGAGAGAATTGCACGCAAAGATTACAAATTCCACTTTAAGGATAATGAGAAAGCAAGAATTACGGCGACGAATCGTTACAATGCAATCAATGAGATTATGGAAGGTGAGGTGCTAGATACACAGTTTGCAGCAGCGGCAGCGGCGCAAGCCTTTGACACGCAGGCAAAAATTGTTGGCACGAAGTTCCAGAAATACTTTGAATTGGTACCACCAACACAAGATTTGGAATATCGGTTAAGAGAATTTTCAAGACGAGTGTCGGTAGATCCGAATTTTAAGGTAACGGATAATATGGATACGATTATTGCGGGGCTTCGTGTAGTGAATCAACGTGGCGATACGGATATCGTGAAGAGCATTATGGATGACGTGCTAGATAAGAAGTACGGTGGACTTGAACTTGGTACACATGCATCACAATCACTGGCAAGTTTCTTGATGTTCGAAGTGAAAGATAACGACCCGTTCCTCAGACGATTTGGCAAGTATATTAATTTGGAGACGGCGCGCGTGTACAATAGTAATGATCGCCAAGAAATGAACGTGACTTATGATGAGTACGTGAGGGGGTACCATGATGAGCCAGATGGAACGAGAATGTATGCAAAGAAAGATATGAAGAAATTGGTAGAAGGTACTTCGCTTGATAACATTGAGAGGACGGCGCTTTCTAATTTGGATGATAGTTTGAAGAAGGCTTATGGTTTTGACGCGGCTGAGCCAGGTAAAAAATGGGATGTGGATGGATGGCTTAGGAAGCGTGAGGAAATTCAAACATCGTTTGAGCCGGCATTCTTGTCAGCAAGCCTTAAGTGGTTGTCTGGTAGCGAACAGATTAATAGCGCAGTGAAATTCTGGACTGGTTATGATTTGAAACAGCAGAAGAATCCTGACGGCACGATTAAAACGGACGAAAACGGCGATCCAGTATATGATTTGTCGCCAGTGTGGACTGGTAAGGAATTTGCTGGACATGAAGATCAAGTAGAAGATTATTTCCGTAGGAAGACGATGGACTACTTTAAAGATCAGACGACTGGTCAAATTCTTGGCATGAGAACAGATTATCGTGATGCAACGATGGAACATTTGGTGGAAACTTATCTGAACAGTGATTCTGAAGAAGAAACTTCTGACGAACGTAAACGTAAATACGAGGAAGCGCGAGCAGAGATTCAGTCGCGTTATGCAGACAAGCCTGCTGAAGAAGCACAAAAGTTGCGTGCGAAAGATTTGAAGAAACTGAAGATGAGCATGGCCGGTAAGCAAGTAAGGAAAATTCTTGGCGAGACTGGTAAACTCAAGCAAATTTATCGTACGCGAACGAGCGGTACAGCAATTAATGCGAAAGACTGGCTACGTGGTTGGGTGAATTTGGATGATGAGGATGCGTTGAGGGCGGAAATGAATTATTACGACAAGTTGCGTAAGGATAATGCGAAGAGGAAGCGTGATGATGATGAAGAGGAACGTAAAGGTGCGGATTCGGAAGAAGATACTCCTGCTAAAGTGAGAATTTATACGGAAGATGATAGGGAGCGTTTCGTTAATGAAATGCAGGATTTGAAGGATAAGATTTTAGATGAAGAACCGGAGTTGTTCTATAATGACACGAAAGCAAAGCTGGAAGAATGGTTCGGTGAAGAAACTACTATTGTGAAAAAATATGAGCATTTTCATGATGTAGACGATCCAAGCGCGGACAATATTGAACTTTATAAATTCGTAAAAGAATTATTGGAAGACATGGATAATTATCCGGACGTATAATATGTTATAATATATAATATATGGCGCAGTACAAAGTGCCTCAAGACGTTGAGGCGGATGATAAATTGATCGGGCCGTTTAGTTTCCGGCAGTTTGTGTATCTTTTGATTGCTGGTGGGTTGATTGCGGTGGGGGTGCTGTTATTCCAGCTTTTTCCGGCACTCGTGGTGATACCGTTGCCTTTTGTGGCGTTTTTCTTAGTGCTAGCGTTGCCACTGAAAAAAGACCAGCCGATGGAAACGTATTTGGCAGCGCTAGTGTCATATTATTTGAAACCGCATACTAGATTATGGACACCTGGACAACGAGACACGACTATTTTGGTGACGGCGCCGAAAATGGTGGAAGACACGCGGGCGAGGAACATTACTGGTGAAGAAGCGAACACAAGATTGTCGTTCTTGGCGAATTTGGTGGATACAAAAGGCTATGCGATTAAGGGTGCAAGTAACACATCAGTGCGTGAAGATATGTTGGCAGAAACGAATGCAACTACCGATATGTATGATACATATAAAATGATGTCGCTTGGAACTGTGGCGAATCAAGAACGGCGCGAGCGTCATGCGGAGGCAGTTCAGGAGATGCGTGAAGCGATTAATAGAAATAATACATCTTTGGGTGTTAATGAAGGG
Source organism: Candidatus Nanosyncoccus sp. (assembly GCA_045603965.1). Classification (GTDB taxonomy): domain Bacteria; phylum Patescibacteriota; class Saccharimonadia; order Saccharimonadales; family Saccharimonadaceae; genus Nanosyncoccus. The sequence continues at coordinate 13,212 of JAZUND010000038.1, forward strand.
CTGGCAACTAGTTATGGCTTAACGCAAACACAGAGGGTACAAACTGATTTTGGAGCGCAAATAAACGTGCCGAAGACTCCGGAAGAGGAATTGAAAGAGCGAGTAGTAGTGATGCCGACGCCGGAACCGGTACATAAGGCGGAGAAGAAATCAGAAAAACCTCACACAATTAAGGCGAAACCTAGTATAATAGAATTAGCGAGTAATACTGATTTTAAAGTTTCAACTATTGCGAAAGAAGCAAATCGCTTAAATAAAAAGAGAAAGGACGAAGGAGAAGTATTTATTTCTCTGCATTAGAATATGAATCCGCAACAGCAAAATAGTCAGAATGGAATGGGTGGAATGCCAAGTGGACCACAGATGATTTTGCCTGGGCAGCAACCTAGTGGACCAAGTTCGGTTGCGATGAATCAGGGAATGCTAAATCGTGAGAACATGATGAATCAACAAACGATGGCGGCGATAAATCGTCAAGGAATGACGCAAAGTATCGGTTCGGCGGCGATGACAGCGCAACAAATGGCGCCGGTGTCCGTAAATCAAGATACGCCAACTTCAACACAGGCAACTTTGTTGATTTCGGAATTGCGTGACAATGTGGTGATTATGAAGGACGGATCGTTTCGGGCAGTAGTGGCGTGTCGGTCTATTAATTTTGATTTAATGTCGGACATGGAACGTGAGGGTGTGGAATATTCGTATCAGAACTTTTTGAATTCACTGAGATTTCCAACGCAGATTTTAATTCGTTCGCAAAAAGTGGATATTGGACCGTATATTGAAAGACTGATGGAAATTCGACGGAATAATGATAACATGTTGCTCGGTGTATTGATGGACGACTATATTAATTTTATAGATATTTTGTCGCAAGAGGCAAATATTATGGATAAGGCATTCTTCATTGTGATTCCATACTATACTTCGGCGGATGCGGAAAAAGTAATACAGCAAACAAAGAATTTGTTTAAAGCGTTTTCAAAGACGAAGGGGCCGGAAGTGACGAGAATTGATCGTCCGACTTATGATAAGGCTTTGTCTGAACTTAATAACCGAGTGGATACGGTAATTTCGGGACTATTCCAGATTGGGATTCACTCGGTGAGATTGAATACGAGAGAGCTTGCGGAGCTTTATTATAACTTTAATAATCCAGATACGGCAGTGAGGGAGCCGTTAGTGGATTTTTCAAAACTCGCGACGATGTACGTGAAGAAGGGAGAGAAGTAAGATGGCAAGAAAACCGACAGCGGCTGAAATTGCGGCGCAAGCTGAGGCGATGGAAGCGGCGGAGATTCAGCGAGCGTTTGAGCAGGGGACGAATACTTTGCGAGATTTGATTTCACCGTCTGCGATCGAGATTCATTCGGATTATTTTAGATTAGGGACGAAGTATGGGCGGACGCTATATATATATGGTTATCCACGGACGCTATATACTGGATGGCTTTCACCAATCATCAACATCGATGAAGTAATTGACGTGTCGATGTATGTGTATCCGGTGGAGTCGGCGGTAGTAATGAAAAATTTGAAGACAAAAGTGACACAGCTTGAAGCGTCAATGAGTTTGAATCAGGAAAAAGGTCGGGTAAGGGATCCGGAGCTTGAGGCGGCAATTAATGATGCAGAGGAGCTTCGTGATCAGTTGCAGGTGGGGGCGGAGAGGTTTTTCCGATTTGGGCTTTACGTGACGTTGTGGGCGGATTCTTTGGATGAACTTAAATTCGTGCAACAAAAGATTGAGACGATTTTTGGGCAGCAGATGATTTTTTCAAAGGTGGCTTCTTCGCAACAAGAACAGGGGCTTAATTCGACGATGCCGCAATGTTCGGACCAGTTGCAGATTCGGCGAAATATGAATACAGGTGCGATTTCTACGTCGTTCCCGTTTACGTCGGCGGATTTGACACAGGACAAAGGTATACTGTATGGAATCAATATGCACAATAATGGTTTGGTGATATTTGATAGGTTTTCACTTGAAAACGCCAACATGGTGGTTTTTGCAAAGTCGGGTGCTGGTAAATCGTTTACGGTGAAACTAGAAGCACTAAGATCAATGATGGTGGGGTCGGAGATCATAATCATAGATCCAGAAAATGAATATCAGAAATTATGTGATGCGGTAGGTGGTTCTTATATTAGATTGTCACTTAATTCGGATGTACGAATTAATCCGTTTGATTTGCCGAAAGTGGTGGATGCGGAAGATGCAAACGATGCTCTGCGTGCGAATCTGGTGACTTTGCACGGGCTGTTTAGGTTAATGCTGGGCGGAAATCAAATATCGGCGGGTGGGCAAATGGTGCCAGCCCTTACGGCAAATGAGGAAGCTGACCTTGACCAAGCGCTTATAGATACTTATGCGCGGGCGGGGATTACGTCGGATCCATTGACGCATCAATCTACGCCTCCGACGATTATGAATTTGTACGATACGCTTTTACATATGGATGGGACGGGGCCACAACTGGCGCAGAGATTGCGGAAATATACGACGGGGACTTTTGCGGGGATTTTCTCGCAACAATCAAATGTGGATATCAATAATCAAATGGTAGTGTTTAATATTCGTGATCTTGAGGATGAACTCCGGCCGGTAGCGATGTATATAGTGCTATCGCATATTTGGAATGTGGTGAGGGCGAAGCAGAAGAAGCGACTTCTGATTGTGGATGAGGCATGGCAGTTAATGAAATATGATGATTCAGCTAATTTCTTGTTTTCGCTGGCAAAACGAGCCCGCAAGTATTATTTGGGTCTTACAACAGTGACGCAGGATGTGGAAGATTTTGTGGGTTCAAAAATGGGGCGTGCAATTGTGGCAAACTCGTCAATGCAACTACTGCTTAAACAATCGGCGTCGGCAGTGGATGTGTTAGCGGATGTGTTTAAATTAACAGAGGAAGAGAAGCGGAGGCTTGCGAACTTCCCGGTGGGACAGGGATTGTTCTTTGCTGGGCAGAATCATGTGCATATTCAGGTGATTGCTAGTGAGACGGAAGAGAGTTTGATTACGACTAATCCGGGTGGGAGTACAAGGAAATAAAATGTTGCATAGTGCGAAATGGCAGAAGATACTGGTGGGGGTGACAGTGGTGGTGATGTTGATGGTGATGCCGCTTATAGGATTTGTGCCATTTGGGGATGGGGCATTTGCGGATAGTAAGATTTCGGAAGATACGCTTTATTTTAATGGACTTAATGGGATTTATTTTTATAATCCGAATGAAGGGAGTCGTAGAAAAGGTAAATGTCCAGCTGGTTCTTATGTGAGTGGGCCAATTGCGATAGTGGGGAGTACGGTGAAGGAGAAGATTTGGAATGCGCTCATTGGCTTCATGACGGAAGAGCAGGCAGCAGGGGTAATGGGGAATATGCAGTCGGAGTCAAACTTTAATCCTGCACAACATGAAGTGAGCAAAATGAAGGAATTACAGCCGGGGTTTGATTTGGCAAGTAACAGTGACATATCGTATGGTTTAGGATTGGCGCAATGGTCGTTTGATAGAAGAATAGCGTTATATAATTATGTAGGCGATACTGACCCTGGTTTGTTAGAGTTCTTTGATGACTACCAGACTTATAGTCCGTCATTTTATAGTGGTGAGCAGTTTATGGCTTTGGCTGGGGAAAATGCGACTGATGCGCTATTGTCGCTTGAAATACAATATTTGAAAGATGAAGTTGATAATAGTTATTCGGGAATATATGAAGCCGATTCAGTGTATGAAGCGACAAAGTATTGGTTGGAGAATTTCGAGAAACCACAAAATCCGCAGATTGAATACCACGAAGGAAGGGTCACGCAAGCGGAAGCGATTTATGACGAGTTTGCGGATGGCGGGTTGGGGGCAAGTGGTGATACTTCTGGGGATTCTGATGACGGAGCAACTGAAAGTAGCAGCGGTAAATCTTCAACTGTGGGGACGGTGTGCGATTCGGAATCTGGAGTTTTGGAAGAATATGTAAAGAGGTATGCATGGCCAGATTATAGAAAGGAGCAGGGAGTAAATTACACTAATCGGATGCCAGATTATGCAGATGCTGTGGCGAAGCGTCAATCAGAAGGAAAGTATGTAGGGGGCACTGTGGATGGAGTAGCCGGCATTGACTGCGGAGGGTTTGTGACGACAATTATGCAAGAAAGTGGATATGAACCTGGATATAACGGTTGTAATAGTAATGTGGCAACACAGGAATACTGGGTGCGAGAAGGTGATGGAGCTGGAAGCTGGGAATGGTTAAATCCGAATGGTGAAACGATGGATGCGGCGGATTTGCAACTTGGTGACGTGGCATTTCAAGGTGATTATACTGGTGGATGTGTAGCTGGGGGCGATCATACATATATGTTCATTGGTAATATTGAGGGATTTAGCGCGAATGTAGTATCGGCTTCATATGATAGCGGTAATGGTGATTTTAGCGGGCGGGCGCCGATGGCTGGTTATGAAGGGGTTGAGGGTGTGCGTTGGTATAGGAAGGTAAAGTAGATGCAGGGTGAAATGTATGATAAAAAGAAATTATTGATGATTGTCGGTGGTTTTGTCGTGCTTGTAGCGATTGTGCTAGCGGTAACGTTAATTAGTATATTGCCGAGACTTGGAAAGGTAGAAACATATGTGGGGTATGCGCCGTTTATTGCGGAAGTGTCGCTTGATGGTGAAATAGTGAAGAACAATGCAAAAAGCTATTTGGAACCTGGAGAGTATGATTTGCGCGTAGTGCTGGATGGTTTTGAAACGCTTGAGAAGAAGGTGACCGTGAGCGACGAAAATAACTCACTATTTGGTAGCATCGTGGCAAATACGGAAGAAGGGATTAAAATAGCGAATGCACATCTTGATGATTATGCGGCGATACAGAGTTTGTTTGGTATGGAAATTTCGGCAAGAGGTGAACGAAATAGAAAGGAATGGCCGATAATACAGAAACTACCAATAACTAATTCATTGTATAAGATTGGATATATAATTGAAGATGGTGAGATTAAATTGTCGTTGGCGGCTTACGCGGCAAATGTAAACGTAGCGGTGAAAAAACTTAAAGAAGCAGCGACAGCGACAATGGATAATTTGGCGGAGTATAATATTGAGTTTAAGAACTTTAGGAATGATTATAAAAGTTTGTTTGAAGAAAATACGATGACTAGTCCGGAAGCGAGTTTGATTTATGGATTTGCTGAAGTGACGGATTTAAATGTAATTAGTGGGGTGCAGAACGGCGATTATTATTATGCGAAAGTGACGACGGGGTCGACTGAAACTTATACATTAGTGGAGAGAAAAGTAGTATTGAAGAAAGTGGGCGAAAAGTGGGAGATTGTATCAGAAGTGAGTCCGATATTGACTATATATAATAGCGATAACATACCGCTTGAGATATTAAAACTTGCTAACGATTTAGAATAACCTGAACACGTTTGATGTCGTGTTTGGCACTCTTGCATTTTGAGTGCTAGTGGATTATAATGTATATATAATATATAGTATAGTGAGATAGAAATGGCGGAAAAAAGAGATTATTATGAAGTACTTGGCGTAAGTAAAAACGCGTCGGATGATGAGATTAAGAAGGCATATCGCAAGTTAGCGATTAAGTACCATCCTGACAAAAATCCTGGCGATAAGGAAGCTGAGGCGAAGTTTAAGGAGATTTCGGAAGCGCACGAAGTGCTTTCTGATAAGCAGAAGCGAGCGCGATATGATCAATTTGGTCATGCTGGTGTAGGTGGTGCGTCGGGTGGAGCGTATGGTGGGTTTGGCGGTGGAAATCCGTTTAGTGGTGGCAACTTTAATTTCAATGGTCAATCGTTTAATTTCGATTTTGGTGGCGGGGGAGCATTTGATGATATATTGGGGAGTTTGTTTGGTTTTGGCGCGAGTGGTGGCGCGAGGAGACCACGGCGGGGTGCGGATTATCAAACTTCGGTGACACTTGAGTTTGAGGAAGCGATTTTTGGAACGACTAAGACGATTTCAACGGAAAAAGGTGAGCTAAAAGTAAAGATTCCGGCTGGAATTGATGACGGAATGTCAATCAGGCTACGTGGCAAGGGTGGTGCGGCGCCTTCAAAAGATGCAGAAGCGGGTGATTTGTATGTGAGGGTGCGAGTGAAACCGCATAAATCGTTGACACGCGAAGGCGCGATTATTCTGTCCGAACAAAAAGTGGATATGGTAGATGCGGCTCTTGGATGCGAAATTGATGTGGAAACCGTGGATGGTGTGGTGCGGATGAAAGTGCCAGCAGGGACGCAAAGTGGTACGCCGTTTAAGCTGTCTGGACACGGAGTGCCATTTCGAGCGGATGGTGACCGAGGACCGCACATTGTGACGGTGATTGTGGAAACGCCAAAAAATCTATCACGGAAGCAGAAGGAATTACTTGAGGAGTTTAAGGGGGCGAAAAAGCGAGGATTTTGGGGGTAGTTGTTCCATTGTTTTCTGTATTAATTACAGCTGGCTAATTTTTGATAAAATGCATCAATTATGATATTTACATTTTCTGCTGGCATGATGAATGTTTCACTAAAATTGCCTAAAACGCCACAAGCGATTGGGCCGAAATGTTGTGAATAACCACTAACTGAATTGTAGACATCAATGAATGAATGCTCCATACTTGATGCTGTGCCTTCTGATGACAGCGTAAAGGAAACCGTAACTTCGTCTCCAGAATGATATAGCCCAAAACCAGCAGCGTCTTGAATACGGCCACTAAAATAGTTATTGATGTATGAGACTGCGTATAGCAAATTGCTTTCCCACACCGCATACAGCGGCACGGTGACGCTTCCACCAGTATTACTTATCATGTATGCGTCTCCTGCTTGGTAAGTAGTGCCAGAACAAGTGGTAGGATCGGATGAGTTGTCTACGGTACACCAACCAGCAAAGTTATAG
>JAZUND010000039.1:0-15096 GCA_045603965.1 Candidatus Nanosyncoccus sp.
TTTTCCTCTTCTTCTTTTTTGTCGTCAGCCTTATCCGTCGTCGGCATTGCGCTCGATTGCTTCTCGCTAACACCTGCCGTCTCGAGCTGCTCGCTCGCCACCACCGGCGCCTCACCCGCCGGTTTCAAATCTTCGCGATTCTTCAAAAACTCATCAAAATCAGCCACCTCTCCGCTCTGTTGCGGGGCAGCATCAGGAAGCTTCACAGCCTCACCAGGGACCTGGATGTTACCTCCCTTATTATCCATAAGCATTATTATATCACATTACGCGAAGTCAAGAAACAAAGTAAAATTTCGAGCATAATCGTAAGCATAACCTCGCTTATCGTAATCGTGCCAAACGATCCGATTAGCATCAGTATTACCGGCATAAGAGCTAGCACGAAGCCATAGCGGACACTCTTTTTCTCGTTGTTTGACGAGCTTTTAGCCTTCATCATCTTGCCACGAAGTATAAAAAATAGCCTGCAGCAAACCACTGCAAGCCCTAAAAAGAACAAGTAGGTTGTTGTAAAAAATAACAAAACACCTACTGGACCGATTTCGGTAGGAGAGGTGATAATTAGCATAAGAATTAAAGCTGCGAGTCCTATAATGCTAATTACCGACATGATACGATTAAGCTTCATGCCGATATTATACCATAAACTTTTTGTGCCCCCAAGTGCTGTTGCTCTTTTCTCAAGGCTCTCTGCCTTTGAAATTTTGGAGGGAAAGCGGGGGTTATCTGGCACCTAATTACAACTATTGGCCACAACCTTAATCCGCTATTCCCTTTTTTGACCGCTTCACGCTAGGTGAAGCATTGATCCTTGTTAGCTGTTTTCTCCTATTCTTGTTTATGTTATTTTAGAATGTACTAATAGAAGATTTATCTAACGCGCTCTACGCTTTTTCGTCTTATCGTGGTTGTCGTGAGGTCTTTGAAGTATTAACCATGATATTAACTTGGCGGAGCTCTAGGTAATTCCTATGTTGTAATTTATGGCTAGAAATTACCTTTTCGCCCGCCAAAGTATTTTATGGTTTGCCACGTTTTCTATGATAATTTCTCATGTTGTTCCTTTTTGTTTAGTGTTTGTTTTAGTCATCCCGACTGTCTTCATATTAGCACAATCGTCTTAAAAAAGCAAGAGATTTGTTCAGTAAATATATTGTGTTTTTTACAACATACTCCCCAGATTATTCTCTGTTCTAATTTTTTGTTCTTTTTGTTGTATTTTTCACAACAAGTGCGTCAGCAAGCGGAGTTGTGGCAGTAAAAAACCAGCTTTTGTGCTGGCAATTGTTTTTCTTAATGGTGGAGCTGGGGGATACTGCCTCCCCGTCCGAGTTATCACGTGGACATAATTCTACATACATAGTTTCCTGTTTCATTTAAGCAATTATTACTAGCTGCAAGAAACCAAACTAGTAAATGCCGTGGCTAATTGTCGTGCTGCGCTACGCCGGCCGCACAGCCTTATTCCCGTTGTATGATAATTCGCATCCTACGGAACCTTGGACGCGAACCAGCCTATATTAAATTAGGCATAAGCTGGCATGTACATAACATGCGCAGTTTTCGTGTTTTTTACACTTATTAATACTTACGGTATTTAATCGGTATGCCTTACGTCTGTTAATAATCCGTCTAAGCTTTGTCAGCCCCAACTAGTGACAGTATATCATATTTTCGCTAAAAATAGAAGAAGACCGGTAACTGCGAGGAAAACCGGCCTTCTTAAGTAGAGTGTGGAGTTATTTTGGCTATATTTTTATTTTTACCTTCTGAATAATTTTTTTATTCAGAAGCTATCTCTATAATATCGCGAAAAATTGCTTATGTCAACACATTTTTTGAACAATTTTTGTATATTTTTCTGAGTTTTCCACAAGCGTCTTGAAAGTCCATCACAGCAGTGTTTATGGTTTTCTCTTTTAGCATAAGCATTGTACATAAACTGTGTTTATGGTGGGGGGTTGCAATTCTAGACATTACATGATAGCTAGATGGCATGATAAGTAAAATACATGCAGCAATTCCCTATGGTTTTGATGGGAAAATAGTAGAAGTTGAGGGGGATATGAACCGTGGGCTACCCGCCTTCAATATCGTGGGAATGGCAAATAAAACCATCAACGAATCAAGAGAACGTGTGCGAAGTGCGATTGTCAATTCTGGATTCACGTTTCCGGATAAAAAAGTCACCATCAATTTAGCGCCGGCAGACCTGGAAAAAGACGGATCATACTTAGACTTACCAATTGCGCTATCTGTCCTGCTGCTATCGGGGCAACTAGTAAAGTCCGATGTAAAAGGCAGATTGTTTGTTGGTGAGCTTTCGCTCAATGGGGAGCTGAGACCAGTCAAAGGAATAATCAATATCATTGAAGCGGCTAAATCATCCGGCATTGATGAGATATATCTACCAATTGGCAATCTGGCTCAAGCGGCTCTAATTGATGGAATAACTGCGTTTGGCGTAGATACACTGCAAAAATTGTTCTTGCATCTCAAAAATCAAGGTGAGATTTTGCCAACAAACAATAATATGGTTCTGAAGCCTGCGAAGACCACCCTAGAGCCAAATAATGCAGTTTTAGACCATATTCGTGGCCAAGTACTAGCTAAACGCGCAATAGAAATTGCAATCGCGGGGCACCACAACATTTTAATTGCTGGACCGCCAGGAGCGGGCAAGACGCTGCTCGCTAAGACGGCGGCTAATTTATTGCCTGATTTAACACCAGACGAAATGATGGAGATTACAAAACTGTATTCTATCGCTGGCATTGCGACGGATGAAATCGTAAGTATGCGTCCGTTCCGTAGCCCACATCATACCGCCAGCACAACATCCATCATCGGTGGTGGCACTGGAGCATTGCCTGGTGAGGTGTCGTTGGCACACAAGGGAGTGTTGTTCCTAGATGAAATTCCCGAATTCCAAAGGTCGGTTTTAGAGGCGCTGAGGCAACCATTGGAGGATAAATGCATATCTGTTTCACGGGCAAATCGCAAAAATACCTATCCGGCGGACTTTATGTTAATTGCGACAATGAACCCATGTCCGTGCGGATATCTGGGCGATCCCACGCATGAATGCAAATGCACGGAAGCCCAGATTCAGAATTATCAAAAAAAAATTTCTGGACCGCTACTCGATAGAATTGATATGTGTATCGAGGTTGAAAAAGTAGAAGACGCCGATTTGCTACGGCCATTAGAAAGCGGGGATTCCGAACATAATGTTGTAAAAAATACTATAACAGGGGCAATTTCAAGACAATTTGCAAGGTACGAAGCGAATAATAGATATAATAGTTCCCTATCGTCATTTGAGGTGTCGTCAAAGTTAGAGATGGATGCAGACGCGAAAAGGTTACTGGCTAGCGCTTCGGAAAAATTAAATTTGTCAGCCAGAGCATATTTCAAGACCATTAAAGTAGCTCAGACAATTGCGGATCTTGAAGGTGCGCCCACTATTCGCGCAGCACACCTAGCGGAAGCATTGACTTTTCGGAAACGATGAGATATAATACTTACAGGTTAATTCAAGAGAAGAAAGGACTACTATAAAAACTACATCACGCACCCGACTTAATGGAGAAATTCGTTATCCGGAGGTACGCGTAATCGGTTCTAGTGGAGAGCAACTTGGCATTATGTCTAGTCGCGATGCTCAACTTCTCGCGAGGCAACAGGGAGTAGATTTGGTGGAGATTGCCGCCAATGCTAATCCGCCGGTCGTGAAAATTATTGATTGGGGCAAATACCAATATCAAAAGATGAAGGAGGAGGCCAAAAATCGCAAAAAAGCTCGTGAAAAACAATCGGAGCTGAAGCAAATGAAAATTGGTCTTAAGATTTCAGACAACGACCTTAACATCAAAGTCCGTAAAATGCGCGGTTTTCTAGACGGTGGAGATCGTGTAAAAATCATGATCGTATTTCGTGGTCGCGAAATGGCACACAAGGAATTAGGGCAGGAACTGCTTGAGAAAGTACTTGGGCTAATTGGTGACGACATCGTCGTAGAAGGCAAGATGCAGTTTAGCGGACGCAACCTATCAGTTGGAATACGGAAGAAGTAATTTCCTACTTTTACGGTTCCCTGGTCGTAAATTATAGATGGCTAAATGTTGTAATTATTACAAAAACAGATAGCCATAGACAATATCAATTATAAACTAAAGGAAAACCTATGCCAAAACTAAAGACGCATAAAGGTACAGCTAAGCGCATCAAGATTACCGGTAGTGGTAAAATTACGCGTGAGCGTGCTTTCGGGAATCATATTCTCGCAAAAAAATCTAAGGCCAGGAAGCGCAACATGAAGACTTCTGCTGCGATTAATGGCAAAATTAAGAAAAACATTAAGACTGCATTAGGGGTTTAATTATGAGAGTAAAACGTGGTGTGGCCGCAATGGCCAAACATAAGAAGATTTTAAAAGCTGCCAAGGGCATGCAACATGCGCGCACTCGTAGCTACCGTTTAGGTAAGCAGGGCGTAATCAAGGCGCTTCGCTACAGTTATCGTGATCGCCGTAATCGCAAACGTGATTTACGCGCAATTTGGATTACGCGCATCAATAATGCTTCACGCGAACTGGGCCTTTCCTACTCGCAACTTATCGCTGGGATGAAAGCCAAGAACATTAACCTTGATCGCAAGGTTCTTGCTGATTTAGCGGTAAACAACCCTGAAGCATTCAAAGCAATCGTAAATACGGTGAAGGAGAAATAAGATGGCAATTTGTGAAGTTACTGGTAAAGGTAAAATGTACGGTCATAATGTTTCTTTCTCCCAGAGACACACTCGTAAGGTGTTTAAGCCGAATGTTTCGAAGAGAACTTTGATTATCAATGGCCAAAAGGTCAAGTGCAACATTTCTACTTCTGCGCTCCGCACGCTAAAGAAGAAAGGCTTGATTGAATCGCCGAAAGAAGCTGCGGCAAAGAAGGTGAATAAATAATTTAATTTGCCTCACGCCAAAATCCACCCGAGAGGGTGGTTTTTGATGTGAGGCTTTTGGCGGCGGTTAGTCTTATTCAAAAAGGGTCAAGACTCGCTGTGCCGTATCATCCTTTATAGTCAAATAGACTTTGCGCCTTTCTTGTCTGAGCCGTTTCCATTCTTCACTCTTTTTCTCGACTTTTTCTATTTCTTTATCTAGTGCTGCTATTTTGATGTCTCGTTCTTGTATCATTTTGGCAACCACAGCCTCAGCATCAGCTTTTGAGAGTACACGATTTTTTCCGTTTTCTTTATAAATTTTGTATAATAAGTCCGCGTCTTGCTCTTTTTGGGTAATTTTGGTGCGGATTTTTTCAACGGTTTCTTCTGCCGCTAAAACACTAAGTGGCGGGCGCGTGTTGCCTTCGATGTAACCATAATGAGTTTTCTCCCACTCTATGCGTCGCTGTTTTTCCTGCTCCGCTAATGCTAGATTTTTTTCGTAATCATCCCTGTCGGCATCCATTTGCTCCAGTGCGCTCACTACATCAATTTGCGAATTCGATTTTGCTTCCTGTGTTTCGTTTTGAGCGGGCCGTTGTGGATTTTCACTGAAATAGTTTACTAAAATCCTTCGAGCAGCGCTGCGTTTTCTGGCTAATCTTTTTCTAGAATAATCGTTTTGTTGATATTCTGGTGTGTCTTTTTCTAACCCCTTAGATTCACCTAATAACGCATTAATTTGTGAGGTACATTCATCTATGTAGCTAAGGATATTTGGTTTTACCGTTTCCTTTTTGGTAACTTTATGGAGTGGACTATTGAAAGCAAAAAGAATATCTCTTGATCGTGGAATTTGCTCGCGCCTCTCTAGCTCGTCTAATACTTCGTTTTCCTCATTAATCTGCCGCATGTCGATTTCGATATTAGTAATCTTATCTTTTACATCATTTAAGTCTACAGTGATTTCTTTCGGGCGGCCACTCGTATCGTAATGAATTAAGTGAGCGACGCCTTTATCATCGACGTCTTTATCGCTGAGGAATTCGAGCTGATGCCTTCTGTCGTCTAATTCAATTTCGGCTTTTGCTAATCTATCCCTGTTTTCGTTTTTGACTATTTCTGTAGAAAAATAAGGCGTTTCTCGTAAATTGCTTTGGTTGCAAAGCGCATGAGCCAAATGACTACATAAATCGTCTATGTATTCTTTATAATCACGGAGGCTAGGAACATTTTGACCTCCCTTTTGTATGGTGTCTGATAAATTCTTAGATTTTTGAATGAGAGTATTAATTACACCGTCCTCTCCTTGCATAATAGACGAAAGAACTTTTTCTTGGTATTTGTTTCTAGCTAGTAGACGCTCGATGCCTTCATGGTAATATCCCCCATTAGCTTTAAGTTGTTCGAGCCGCTTTCTCTCGTTATCTATGTATCCCTGTAAGTATTCTATTCGGCCATCGTCAGTGCTGAGGTCAATTTTACTAAGATCTAAAAACAAAATACCATCTTTTTCATAAATCTTATTATCTGCCTGCTCTCGTTTGACTGTATTCATGTGATCTTCATAAGAAGGCTCTTCGGATAGAGATTGCCAGATATTATCAGATTGTTCTAGCAATGATGAATCCTCATCACTCTTTCCACTTATCTTTTCTGAACTCATGACCACCTCCTGGTGTATTTAATTATATAATCATTATAGCATATGCTATCAGTAAATTCTGGTGCTCCACTTTCAAAAGCCTTGGCGAAGTATTCCTCTACCTACAAAAATCCACCCTTTTGAGTGGATTTTTGATGAGCCTTTGATAAGCCGGGTTCTGTACCCGTGCCGTAGCACGGATGGCAATCATCTATCTAGATATTATATTGCTATAATATTCAAGCGGTGAGCGTGCATCTGCGAGCAACAGTATCTAGCACTCCTTGCAACAGGTAGGGTTTGCCGCCGCATCACATCGCTATGATACGCTGTGGGCTCTTGCCCCACTCTTTTCACCCTTACCGGCAGAGTCGGCGGGATTGTTTCTGTGGTACTTTCCCTATCCTTGCGGACGGTCGCCGTTAGCGACTACCTTGCTCTTTGTTGCCCGGACTTTCCTCTTGGGTGTTTCCAAGCGATTGCCTTTCAGGCTCCCTTATATTATATCATATTTAAGCGCCGATGCGATCTTTGCCGTTATGACGAGGCGCATTTAACTCGATATATTCAATAATTTTTGAAGCTACGTCGATACCAGTAACCTTTTCGATGCCAAACCCTGGTGAGGCATTAACTTCAAGTACGAGTGGACCGCGCGACGAGCGCATTAAGTCTACACCGCAAATATGAAGTCCCATAGCTTTAGCAGCTTTGAGCGCTACACGTTTCTCGGTGGCGGTCAACTTGACTGGAGTGCCCTGGCCACCCTGATGCAGATTAGAACGAAAATCATCATCCAGAGAAGCACGTTGCATAGAAGCGACCACCTGATTCCCTACCACGAAGGCACGAATATCGGTACCAGCGGATTCCTTAATGAATTCTTGCAATAAGATGTTAGTACCGTCTTCGTTGTAAAGGTAGAAAGCCTGCAAAGCAGATTTGGCAGCCTTTCGGGTATCGGCAAGAATTACGCCGTTGCCGTGAGTGCCAGTAGCAAGCTTAATAATCACGGGTAAGCCGATCTGTTCCAACAAATCGTCTATGTCTGAAGTATTACGAGAAACCAAAGTTTTCGGTGTGTCCACGTCATATTTTGCCAAAATCTGAGCGGCACGCAATTTATCGCGAGCGCGGGTAATGGCAACCGACGCTGCCGAGGTGTAGATATTCTGCATTTCAAACTGACGCACCACGGCACAACCGTAACGAGTCATGTTATTAGAAATACGTGGTAAAATTGCATCAAAACCTTCAAGCTTCTCCCCCTCGTAATAAACATCCGGATGCTTATCGTCCAATGCAAGATAACAATTTTTATACTTGATGACTTTGACGTCGTGACCACGTTTTTTAGCCTCTTCAACCAAACGTTTGGTGGAATAATTCCCAGGGCCATTAGACAAAATTGCTAGTCTCATATATCTCCTTTCTTTTTAAGATATTTTTGATGAAATTCATACGGGTTCTTGGCGAGCTCTTTGTTGAGCTGCGGAGTATGCGGGTTAGAATGACGCATGACGGAAGCTTTTGAAACATCTACAAGGAAGTGGCCGTCCAAAGTCCGCCGGCCAATTAAAACTGGAAAATTATTCCGTGAACGGTTTGCTAGAGTAAATGTCGTGTCGAATGATTCACCACCTATGACAACCGGAAGCCTAACGTGATACCTAATTTGTTCATAACCGTTGGAGGAACGTATGGTTTTTACGCGATAATCATTAGTGGTGAAAACCTCGCCAGTGTAAAGTGGGGATTGTTCGCTAAATAGAACAAAACTTAAGGTGCCGTCTTTACCCATTTCTATGTTGGATGCCCAGACGGATGAAGTATCGGCGCCAGTATCGATTTTAGCGGGGACGTTTTGGATACCAGAAATTTCAACATACTCTGTTGAGCCGATTATATTCAGATCCTTCCGATTTTTAGTTTCCATTCTTTAATTATATCATAGGTGGCATAAAATGTCAATGCTTATGTTACCTGCGCAAGAGGTGATCTATGGCAAGATTAGCTTCTGTGTCCGCAACTGTATTTTCAGAACGAGGAATATGCGTGAATGAGACGCTCTCAAAATTTTCAAGGAGTTTCTGGATGTCGCCATAAATAGGGATGATGTCGGGATTTTTGACGGTAAATATGCCGTTTAGCTGATTAACCACCATAAGGCTATCAGAGAAGAAATGTGCGGTTTTTAGGTTCAACTTGATGGCACGCTCAATGCCGTTTTTCATGGCGTAGTATTCAGCAACGCGAGAAGTAGCGAAGCCGATGAATTCCCCGCCCTGCTCCACAACATGGCCATCAGTATCAAGGATACGGTAGCCAATGCCGGATGGGCCCGGATTGCCACGGGATGCGCCATCCACATAGATGCTATAAGAGCTAGCGGTGTCACGAGGTGAAATGCGATCGGAAACAATCTTACCTTCAATTATTTCGAAGACCGAAGTACTAGCCTCGTTAAGATGAACATTGGCGCTCGCGAAATCTTTAATGTATTTATAACTGGTGTAACGGTCACGTGGTATTGGCTTAGTGCCGCCGGCTGGTTCTATGTCATAGATAATGTATAAATTGCTAAGACGGCTAGAGCCATCTAAAGCCAGAAATGTAATAACATCTCTTAACTTCATAGTACTAACACGAAGTCCCGTGTATTCAGTAAGCGAACGCGCCATGGCTTCTTCTGGCTGCTCACCGAACTTTATCTTGCCGGTGGGAAGTTCCCAAAAAACCGGGGACGCGCTACGCCCTCGGTTACGTTTCAAAATTAGAACCCCCTCTTCGTTCTTAATGATACCAACTACGCGAATTCTTTGCTTCATGCCCACCTTTTAATCTTAAAACCCCATCGGCCTGTTTTCCCCGTAATATATACAAGGTGGGTAAAATCTTATGCTCTACACCCACGGGTGTAAGGCCACGAAATCCCTAAAACATGATTATTCAGGAAAATCATGCTACCGATAGGGTTAGTTTTATTATACCATAGAGATGGCATTAATTGGCAAATTAATGCCCGATTATCATATAAAAGAAGTCTAATATTCCATTTACACTATTTACCATGACGGACGAAAAAAGATTACCAAATAGCAGGATGAGCACATACACAATAATAATGCCATAAGGTTCCACTGCGGTAAGTACATTGCGGACGGCGTCTGGCGAAATGGCATAAAGAATACGAGAACCATCTAGGGGCGGGATAGGCACGAGATTGAAAATCATAAAACCAAGATTAATGTAGATTATTTCTGACCAAACAAAATAGGCTAGGTCACCTTGCAAATAATAGATTGCGCCGGTGAAATGTCCGATAAGAAATGCGATAAAAGCAATGAGAAAATTAGTAAATGGGCCAGCAAAAGCCACAAGCGCCATTCCCCATTCGCGCCATTTAAGATTGCGATAATTGACTGGAACAGGCTTCGCGCCGCCAAAAACTGGCGCGTTTAACATGTATAGAACAACCGGAACTAGAATAGACATGAATGGGTCTATGTGTTTCAATGGATTAAAAGTGAGGCGACCAGCTTCTTTTGCGGTACGATCACCTAGCCAGTACGCCACGATACCGTGAGCTAGTTCATGTAAAATGACGGAGCCAACTACGATAATAAGAACTATTACTAGATAGCTAAAATTCATTAATTTAATACCACCACTTCTTGGGCTGTTGGTAAGCTGTCTAGAGATTTGATTTTAAGCTTTTTCTCGGTACGAGCGGAAAGTTTAAGCTCGGAGACCATGCCGTCAACATTGCCCATGGCAATGATAAGTTTTGGTTCGAGTTCGCGGATGGCGCGCACGGATGAAGTACATAAAACATCCGCGACAAGATCGTCAAGGTTCTCTTCAATGCCACCAATAATGCCAATGTGCATACCGCCGACTTCAGCGTCGTAAATAGTTTTGCCGCTTGTGGTAGCGATACCACGAATAGTAACATCGCCGATTTCGAACTCGCCTGGGCCTTCTATCTTTCCGACTGGCAAGTTTGCGTCGATAAGTGCATCGGCAATATTAAATTTTACCGTGGTCTTCTTGGTAATGATGGTGATTTCGTCTGGTGATTTGCTTTCTATTTCGTACATTTTACTCCTATCATTTGATTATTTTCTCTGGGTCAATAATTTCGCTAATTTCCATTTCGAAAATGTCCTCAATGAAACGATCGTGAACGCTCTTACGGTAGGTAAAATCTTCTGCGGTCATGATGACGTAATTGATTGGCTTACCCTGCTTCTTCTCAATGACTTCTGCCCAGCGAGTAAGTTTCTTAGTGCGGTCATTGCCGATAATAACGAGGTCTATGCCGTCTTGGCCTGGTAAACGATTTGTGACGATAAGGCCTTTTAAGTAGTTACGGACTGGGCGGCAGTATTCTTCCCATGTAGTTTCGTGAACATCTTTTTCGCGTGAGAGATCAATTTTTTTAGAAAACATTTCCGTTAGTGCATGAGTGAACGGATGTCTACCGTTGGCTGAATAATAAATTTTGTTATCGTAAGTTTCATTCTTGATGATACCAATACTTTCAAGGTTCAATAGTTCCCTGCGAACAGAATTAATTTGCTCGTCGATTACCCTTGTCATCTCGCGAACATAGAATGATTTCTCGGGGTTTTCAAAGAAAAGTTTGAGTAGCTTAGCACGAGTTTTGCTGCCAAATAATTTTTCAATCGGTGTACTATTTTCTTTACTCATTCTGTATATTATTTTAGCACGAATTAAATTATTTTTGGTAATTATTTATGACAAAAGAATAAACTTTATCAAGTGGCAACCAATGAATGTTTTTATTACGCTTAAACCAGGTGAGCTGTCGCTTGGCAAGATGATAGTCCTCATAGAAACATTTTTCTTTGGCCTCGGCCAATGTCAATTTTCCTTGCAGATACTTCCAGGCATATTCATAAATATCACTCTTCATGGCCTGGCTGCCCCAACCGTAGCGTTGGACAAGTTTGGTGGTTTCGTCGTATAAGTTTTGGCAGAACATCTGAGTAATTCTTTTGTTCAGTCGTTCACGAAGCTGCTCCGTTGGCCAATCTATACCAACCAGCACGTAATCCCCTTTTATCTCTGTTCTGTCTGAACAAGTTTTTTGTTCAGTATCACCGATTTTGTGACCGGTGGGACCTTTGAACTGATAATCATAAATTAGTGCGTCAATATAGAGTCCAGTGCCACCAACAATTATCGGAACTTTGCCACGCGCTTTAATATCTTTGATTTTGGCTTTAGCATAGGTTTTCCAGTCGGCAACAGTGAAGCGCTCGCCCGGTTCAACCAAGTCTAGACCGTAGTGCGGAATGCCCTGCATTTCGTCTTTGGTCGGCTTGGCGGTACCGATATCCATGCCCTTATAAATTGCTCGGCTATCGGCGGAGATAATTTCGCCACCTAGAGTTTTAGCAATCTCAATACTAACACCAGTCTTGCCGGAACCCGTAGGGCCTAGAATTATGATAGTTCGCATAGGTAATCGGCGAGTTTGGTAAGCTTAATCTTCTCTTCTTTGTCGCGGAGACGAACGGAAACAACATTATCCTCTACATCTTTCGGGCCAACTATGAGGATGGCTGGGATTTTCATCTCGGTGGCACGCTTAATCTTCTTGCCGAGCGAATCCGCAGAATCATCTACCGTGTAACGAAGCTCGTTGTACTTTAATGGTTTTTCTAGCACAATATCATCTAGGATGTCAGTTATTTTACTAACATAATCGCTTACCTTGTCATTAACGGTGAGGATGCGGACTTGCTCAGGGGCGCACCAGAATGGGAACCAGCCACCGGTGTGCTCTATGAATACCGAAAGGAAGCGTTCAATGGAACCGAGCGTGGCGTGATGGATCATTACTGGACGTTCTTTTTCACCTTTTTCATTGACAAATTCTAGCTCAAAACGTTCTGGTTGGACAAAGTCAAGCTGAATGGTGGCGAGTTGATGCTCGCGACCGAGAGCGTCCTCAGCCATAAAATCAATCTTCGGACCATAGAAAGCGGCTTCGCCTTCTTGCTCAAAATAGTCTAGACCATTATCTATAGCGGCTTGCTTAATCTGATTTTGAGCCATTTCCCAGAGCTTCTTATCGCCTAAGTATTTATCTTCGTCAGAACGATAAGAAAGACGGGCGCGGAGCTTCTGCATGCCCATGGTGGTGTATAATTCTTTTACAATAGCGACTAAACGTTTTACTTCGTCTTTGATTTGGTCTTTACGGCAGAATACGTGAGAATCGTCTTGCGTAAGCGAACGAACACGAGAAAGGCCACCTAGCTCACCAGTCTTTTCGTCACGGTAATCCGTAGTGGCTTCCATGTAGCGAACTGGCATCTCCTTGTAGGTGCGTGGACGCGAAGCGAAAATCTGCGCGTGATGCGGACAGTTCATTGGCTTCATGGCAAAGTCTTCGCCGTTAACTTGCGAATGAACCATGAAGAGTTCGTCGCCAAACTTGGCGTAGTGGCCGGAGGTCTTGTAGAGATCGGTCTTGGTGATGTGTGGAGTCCAAACTTTCTTGAAACCTTCCCTACCGCGGAGACTAAGCGAATAATTCGCCATGAGTTCACGGAGCTCAGTGCCACGTGGAGTGAAGAGCGGAAGACCGGCACCAACTAAATCTGAGAAACAGAATAAATCTAGCTCTTTGCCGAGCTTGCGATGATCACGAGCTTTGGCTTCTTCTTGACGCTTTAAATAAGCATCCAATTCTTCCTGAGTGGCGAAGGCAACTCCGTAAATACGAGTGAGCATTTCCCTTTTCTCGTCGCCACGCCAATAAGCGCCGGCGATGCGGATAAGCTTGAACGCGCCTACCTCACTTAGATCTTTGATATGCGGACCCTTACAAAGATCAGTGAAAAGGTCGCCCATGTCATAGAATGAGATTTCCTCTTTCTCGGGTAATTCTTCAATGAGTTCGATTTTGTATTTCTGATTATTCTCGCGTGCCCAGTTAAGAGCGTCGGTCTTGGACACGGTGCGTTTTGTCATGGGGAGCTTACGGGCAATAATGCCGCGCATTTTTTTCTCGATCTTGGGGAGGTCAGCATCACTTAGCTTGGTATCGCCAAAATCGATGTCGTAGTAGAAACCATTATCTATCGCTGGTCCGATACCGAATGTGACTGTAGGATAAATCTCCCGTACCGCCGCAGCGAGTACATGGCTTAAGGTATGTCGCATTTTCTCTAGATTAGCTGAATTCATGATATCCTTTCTGTTACTCTAACCATTATAGCACACCGGTTGAGATTAATGAGAGAAAAGGTTTGTTTGGCGCTGGGGCTATAGCTGGGTGGCGTTGGTGGAGAAGGTAAGAAAAACTGAATGTAGAACCCTAATCCCAGTCTGTTACGTTTATACTTATACTAGCGTCGCCAAATAGTCTAAACCAAAGGTTTTCCATCACTACCATGCTTTGTTTATATGATTCGCTTATATCCCCGCTAAAGGAGTAGCTACCATCAGCAGCCATACCACCAAATCTTATGCGAATGTTATTGTTGGACCCTGTTGGAAGGACGTCTGACGGTATAATAACAGTTCCATTTATGTGGTCACCGGTATCTAATTCTATAATCGAATAGTTTTGTATACTTGTATTATAATACCAAATACTAGGGGTGCTTGAGCTTGGGAGTGTAATATCATAAGTTAATCTATACCCAGCACTCTCCCACACCGCATATAGCGGTACGGTTAGGCTTCCTCCGGGGTTGAGGACGGTGATAGGATCTCCTGGCTGATAGGTGGTGCCGGTGCAGGTGGAGGGGTCTGACGAATTGTTTACTGAACACCAACCAACGAAGCTATAGCTCGCTCTTTCTGGTACGGTTTGGCTGAGATTGACGCGAGTGGGGGTAGTAATAGTACCAGTCTGGCTGGTTGGAAGGTTGGTGGACTCTGATGTGGTATCGTTATAGCTAATCGTATAGTTTGTGGTAACTATTCTCGTAGTAGCGGTGAAGTTAATGGTATTGGTATAAGTGCCAGCTACCTGGGTAGCTAAAGATTTGGCGCCAATTTTAAAAAGCAAGGTGCTAACACCTGGAGCAGTAGCCGTTAATAGCACGGTGCCGCCGTCGGCATCATTATAAATAGGTAGTCCACTATAAGATGACCAGATTTGATTATCGCCGGAAGTAGGCTTAGTGGCATAGCCCCAAGTGTTAGTGGTGATAGCATTGTCATTTAGGCTACTGTAGGAGTCGGCGGGCAGTAAGCTAGTAAAAGTATTGATACCATTGGCATGAGTAAGATTGGCATTGTTGTGTGAGGGGTTGGCATCGGTGCTGTTCCCTACCGTGCCAGTAAGGATGAGACCATCTTCATAATTAGTGCCGGCAGTGATCGTAATCTCATTGCTATCTGCCGTATTGCCAGGAGGTAGATTGTCAATCACTAAATCTCCTGATATCGCTACAGTGACGCTGGGGTTAAAAGTAAACCTTAAATCCGCATCAGAGCTATAAGTGAGGGCAAAGGTGGAG
>JAZUND010000040.1:0-10060 GCA_045603965.1 Candidatus Nanosyncoccus sp.
CTTGGCGGTAAGAACCTTCTGTAAAATCAAGCAACATTAAATTAGCCCCCTTAATAAAGGGGGCTTTTTCATAACTTAAGAGTAGAGATAGACATACTTAGCAAAGAGCATCGTAGCGGTTTTGCGATAATCATCATCGTAAAAGACACTGTTATCCATCTCCTTGTAGTGCGAAATGTGGTGCTGATGGACCGGCTGCTTTGACGGATGAAGTCTGGCGAAACCTTTGTGAAGCAAGCGATAATGCAATAAGTCGCTTTCGATGAGCTCTAAGGCATACCGCCGGAAATCACAGTCGTGAAGATAAGGCTGACAACTATACCTTCTAGTGATACGGTGTACGACATCTGTAAGTTCTGCGATGCCGCCCCCGCTTAACCATGCGCAATCAAGATATAAATGTGCGCTGTGGACACTGCCGGGATAGTACAATTCGTGCGATTCTAAATCTGCCAAATTGTAGATATCCAAGTCAGAATCAACTGTGCCATAACCCTTGAGGCTTGAACCACCGACAAGAACGATTTCAGACGGTCCGAGGTGGCTAGCAATTTCTTTAAGTTGCGGGCGTATTGCTTCCAGACAATGCGTGAATGGCTCTTCCAAATTGACGTCTGGAGTAAGCAGAGCTGCGGGCTTGCCACTTTTTTCGGCAAGCCACTCTTGGCGCTTTTTAGAAATATAGAGCGGGGCAAGACGTTTACGCTTGGGGATGTGGGAAGTCAGATCTTGGTACTGTGTCACCCAGTATCTCGTGTCAGAAAAGGCATCAAGATAATAGTTCCAAGTGTCTTGAAAACTGCGAAGCAAGACCTCGTTATTGCGGTTGAGCCTCAAGATGTTATCGACTTCACACGTGTCAAGTATGTTGGCATCGATTAACCATGGCGTAAGGTGAGCGCATTTAACCACGCGTTCGACCTCACCACCCGGGCGAGCATCAGGCTCAAAACAGTCACCTTCGTTGAAATTTTCGCGTACGTCTTGGACGCTGAGCAGTCGGTACCAAGCGTCCAGATAGGCATCTTTGAAAGATGCTGGGGTGCCATAAAGGTATTCTAAGGGCAAGTACAAGAGGATACGCTCGGAGTCGCGCCGAGAGAGTAATTGCTCGACGGCTCGGTAGAAATCGGGTCTTAACTCATAGGGCTCGCCAGAGTGAAAGAAATTACAGATAGTTTCTGCGACTTCTTTACGGGGGCACCCAATCGGGTCGGCTGCTCTATATTGGCAGTCTACGATGGGCGGTATGAGACTAAGGCCCGGTTCTGATGCTGAAAGAATGTAGTCGATGAGGCTCATAGTCTAATCTCTCCTTTCGTTATGTTAAAGTACTGTTAACCCCACTTCTTAGCGAAGTGAGGCTTTTAGGGACCTAATAATTTAATTGTAGCCTAGTTTATATGATTTGTCAACTATGGGCGAGTTCTGTAGGAAGCTATGAGGTAGGGAGTAATGGTTATGATTTAGCGATATCGTGGTAATGCTTGATTTGGCGGTTTTTGAGGTCTGGCGTATCTGTACGATGGTGGTTAGCGAATTATGTTTATGTTCGTGTTTCATTGTGTTTATGCTAGATTTATGTTGTAATATATATTAAAATAGTATCAAATCTTTGAGAAAGAGGTTTCGTAATTTAGAAAAAGGAGGACGAGATAGATGTTAGCAAGCAACGTGGTATGTGCGACGCAGAAAACAGCTAAGCTAGACGAAGCGGAGGTGAGTGGCGCCTTTTTAGACGAAGAAACTGGGCTGGTTGATGAGTACAGCGATGAAGAGCTGGAGATTATCGAACAGTGCCGGAAGCAGACGGTGAGACATATCGGCGAAGTAAACCGAATAATCCACTGGTTTGCCGAGAAGCTGATTCGGCGGGGAATTGCCCACGATAAGTCCAAGCTACAGATGCCGGAACTGGCGGGGTTCGCTTTGAATGGGACAAGGCTTTCCGATTTGGAATACGGCTCGGACGAGTACTATCAGAACTTGAAGCGACTGAACGGGACTCTGAAACATCATTATGCGATGAATCGGCACCATCCGGAACATTTTGCGAATGGCGTGAGCGGGATGACCTTGATGGAAGTATCGGAGATGTTTTGCGACTGGTTGACGGCGACACGGCTCAATAAAAACGGTGACATTTATAGAAGTATCGAAATCTGCGCAGAAAGGTTCCATCTGGACCCGCAACTCAAGCAAATCTTGATAAATACCGCGTACGAATTTGAGAAATCGACCCACCTTTAATCCCCGCCTTATGGCGGGGATTTTTATGATGACGCTGCCTTCGTGCAACACGATCGACGCATTGTAGTTCATCCAGATTTCGAATTATTCTCTTGCGGAAACTACATTTTTACAGGGCATCAGACGCTAGAAAAACCCACCTTGCGGTGGGTTAAGAGTTGATAGAAAGGTTGATGCTCATGTAAAGCAACGTAAGCTCGCGAGGAATCGTGGCAGCGCCGAAATTGTAAATACGCTGGATGATAGGGACCGCGATTTTCGGGTCATAGACATTGATACTTTCTTGACTCCGAATCTGCTCCACGAAATAGTGGCAGTAAGACATGAACTTGATCCTATCTAACGATGCGATTTCCGACGCGAAGGAATCATCGTATTCACGAACCTCCGTCTCGTCACCTACGGTGGACAAGATACTAGCATCTGGCATTATATCGTACCTGCCAAAGTACCGGCATCTTCCGAGGAAGAAGAAGAGGAAATCATCTAAACTGACATAGCAGGCTGCGTAGTCGATGAGCATTCTTCCGATTTCTTCTTTCAGGAGCATGGCACCTTCGCGTATGGAGGCAATTTCCAACATGAGGCTCAGCGAAGCCAGATTATTAACAGACAGATCGGTTGCCTGGCCATAATTCGTAATACGATTCAGGACATACCTGATTTCGTCCGTCTTGTTGTCGCAGATGATTTTGCGCAGGTAGTTTTCGTTGATTTTTAACGGGAAAATGATATCGCCCATTGTGACACCCCCTCAAATTATTCCTTAAACCGCAGAGCGACGAAGGAATCTCATGAAGAACCGACTATGACCAGCATGGTCAGAACCATGGTCATTTTCGTGGCCAGTATAGAACTCCCTTGGTAAATGGAATCCGTTTACTTGACCATTAATTAGCAAATCCAGCGACTGCAAGCGATTCTGCTCTCTGACGAGATAATCGGTACACTGTCTCCGAAGGTGCTCCTCGCGACGAGCGCACATCTTGCCGATAGCATCCGCCTCCGCTTTGTACTGGCGATCCAGTTTAGCACGACACGCAGCAAGGCGCTCAGTCGGCATCCGGCGGAACTGCCGATAATCCAGAATCCAGTCTTGCGACATCAGCCACTTGACGTTTGCAGGGTCGCTAAAGACACAGTCGAAATTCCAGGCATCGTTCGGCTCCATCAGGTGAAACATCGTGCCACGACGCTCGGCCTCTTTCTTGATACTTGTCGGCGCGAAATTGAGTTCACGCGTGATTTTGAAAAGATCGTATTTCTGGAGATAAACTTTACTACCAATCTGAATCTTCATTTCATCAATAACCTTTCTCAAAATGTACTACCGCTCGTAGCGGTGTGTATACTATTATATCATAAATTACATAAAAAGAAAAGCCCGTCTTTTAACGACGGGCTCTAAAGTGCGGAGGATCAATCGGCAGTGGCGCCAAAAAGGGCTTTAAAGAGCCGAATTACGACGTCGCTGACGGGCGTGTTCATATAAATCTGCAAATAGCAGAGGAGCGTCGAGACTGACATCATCTTGTGCCGATAAATATAACGGATAAGGGTGACACCGAACGGCGCATAAATCTCCCTCGGGTTCTCGTCGGATTCCATGTCATAAAGGTAGTAACAGTAGTCCAAGAATCTGTCCTCGGGTAGATCATCCAAAAGAGCATCCCTTGGCGTCTTCTCGACAAAAGGAGCCGCTTTGAGCTTACGTGAAATATTGGCGTAATTACTCGGCGGTACCTCCTCGTGACCGTACTGAACCAAAAGCATTCCGATGATACCGGTCGAAAACACATTGGGCGCAAGGTAGTCGATTAAGGTGTACGCCATGTCATCACTCAAGCGCCCAGCGTCCGCAAGGGCTGCCGCAAAAGTCAAAACCCCAGCCAAAGTCACGCTGACTTCATGGCTGAACATAACGGTGTTTTTATTCTCCAACCCAATTGCGTCAAAGGTTTTCGCAAGAGTTTGATGGTCGTTTGCCCGCAATGCCTTGTCGAACGCATCGTTGGTTTCCTCGGGAAGTTCCAGCACGGTTGTTCCGATTTTCATAACAAACAATCCTCCAAATTGTAAATTTACGAGATTCCGAATTTAGCAATCGAAAAATCACGCATAATTTTAATTGTATCATACTTTTGCTTATTTGTCAATGATTAGGTTCTCCTAATCAGATTTTTTACTTCGTTTGGCTTCACGCTTTGAGAAGACGATACATAGAGTGTTATTATATGCATATCTAGAAGTAAATTACAACCCCCGATCCAAATAGGCTAAGGCATATCCTTTTTCATCTCTGGCAGAATCACTAAACCGTCCAGGTTTATTCTAAATAACATAACAAAACCCACGGGCTAGACCCGTGGGTGCTGGAACAGTGCATTATACATCCCGCAGATAAATCGCCGAGTGACCATCGTCTTCTCCATCATTCAGCTTTCTATGTACCGTAAGTTCGGCAATATTCCACATCAAAAGCATCATAAGTGCCCCGATTTTACCGTCAAGGTATGTGTAGTCAGGCGGAAAATCTGCCAGATAATCTTCGAGAAAGCCGTTAGACTCATAGAACCACGAAGAAGGTCCAAACTGAATCTTATGCTCACGGCGATATATGATCAGTTTTTGACGATTGGTATTTTGTTCTACCAGGTGGTCTACTGCCACATTCAGGTAGAAATCTTTTCCGTTTCTGGTGTCGCATCGACTTTCTCCATTCAGCGGTTCGGCGTATTGCTCAAGTGCCTTGGTTAAAATCTCCCAGAGTTTCTTTCTGAGCGAATTAGCCTCTTTCGAGCTAAACAACGCCTTAAACGCTGGTGCGAAATCCTCTGGTCTCCCAAAGTGCCCCGAGATCTTCTCGATGTCGGAATTATTGGCAAAAGCTTCAGTGTCTCCAACACCACCGACAAATTGACAAAAAGTCAGCATTGAGCCAATTGTAATGGCAAGTTTCAACTTCGTATCAGCCATATATTGCCGTTGGCTCGCTAAAACTTTAATTAGCGGGTTAAATTCAGGAATGCCAGTATTTGTCATGGCGGAAACAAGTCCAGCGTACATACGCTCATTATACAATGAACGCCAGAGAAGCAGTGGGGTAATGGCGTATTTTTGCATATCAGTGCAAAAATTACACCTTATTGCCCGCTGTGCATAAATTCCGCGGTGTACGCCTGACAAACTTTTTTGCCAGACAAAAGCCGTTTTGTTCCAATATCTCCACATTTCTTTTCTCCATCCTGATGGATGGTTCTTATCTAGCAGTTTTTCTGAAATATCCTTATATTTATCCTGCGAAATCCAAAAAGTCGGTAAGAAATCACCATGCTGGACCACATCAGAATAGACAACTGATGCTTCAAGTCTAACCCAAATGCCAAAATATTCTTCTGCAGAAACCCGATTCTCATACACCGACTTTTTCATCATTGGTGCCAGCAAAGGATCGTCTTTTGACTGCATAAAAGAAGTGTAGGTGGTTACTTTTGCGATTTCCGTCCAATAGTCCCAAATGTTGTCTATGCCTGCTTTTAAACCGGATTCCTCTAATATTGCCTTGCTTATTGCAACCATCATTTCCACATAGGGTTCTCCGGTGGTGAGTAGCAAATCGACGACAAGTATCTTTGGGAATCTCCCGTTTTTCTTATAATAGTCCGCTAATATTTTTGCTTGAGTGAGAAGTCCGCTCGGAGCAATAAAGGTAGTTTTGCGAATGCGAGTAAGTCGTGTCCTGTTCACCTCATCCATTTCACCAATTGAACGAGCAAAAAATAACTCATTCAAATTTGAACATATCTGGCTAAGATAGACGCGATACTCATATTTCTCTGTTGCCGAAGGCTCTTCCCAGGTCTTCTGGAAGAACTCCGCCAATTTGTCGTGCTCATCTTTCAGAAACACCTTTTCAGCTAACTGTTCCATTTTTAAGGTTCACCCCCTAATAATTTATAACAATATTATACAATAAAAAACAAAAGATTTCAACTAGATAGATTTTTTGTCTAGCCGTTCGCGCTCGCTTGCCACGACTTCGTTAATAATCTTCGCTACCTCGTGAATCTGCTCAGGCGTATTCGTCTCGCCCATTGTGAGCCTGAGGGAACCAGCAATTTGCTCGTCAGATAGCCCAATCGCCGCAAGAACATGCGACCTCACTCCCTTGGACGCCGCACATGCTGCCCCAGTTGACACATATACCCCCTTTTCTTCAAGAAGGAACACTAAACGTTCCGCATCTATACCATTATAGCACAAAACTGCGAAATTGTCAAGCGAGTGCTTCTTGTTAATTAGCTCGTAATCCTGAAGCTCGTCTAGCAACACTTTCTTCCACTCGGCATACTTCTTCCGATTTCCATTCAGATGTTCGTGCGCTATTTCCACCGCTTTCGCAAATCCAATCACCCCTGGCACATTTTCCGTACCAGACCGAAGTCCATTTTCTTGTCCACCACCAAAAGTCAAAGGCGCGAGTTTCACTCCGTGCGCCACATAAAGTGCACCTACACCCTTTGGCCCATACACCTTCGCTGCATTCAAGGTCATCAGGTCTACGCCTAGTCGCGCTACATTGATATCTAGCAGATTCAGCGCTTGCGACGCATCTGAATGAAGCCAAAGTGGTGTCTTAATTCCCCTTTTCAATCTGTCAAATCTCACCTCTCGCACTATCGCGGCGATTTCTGACATTGGCTGTATTACACCAAGCTCATTATTGACCAGAGATACTGAAATCAGTTGTGTCGCATCGGTGATTTTCGCCTTCAAATCATCTAGTACAATTCGCCCATTCTGGTCTACCGCAATGCTTTCGCCACCATACTGCTCAGCGATTTTCCGCACCGAATCATGCTCAGTCACAAGATATAACACGGACGGGTGACGGTCATGGAGGGGGACCCCCACTGAGCTTTGCGAAGTGGGGGAGGAGAATGACCGGCAGGACCCGTCCAGAGATATGACTGACAAAGCGAGATTATTCGCCTCGGTTGCCCCGGCGGTCATCACGAGGTCGGTCGCTTTGGCGCCAATTGCGTGCGCAATCACCCCCTTCGCTGCCTCGTATTCGGCCGAAACCTTCTTTGCCGGCAAATACGCCGCACTCGGGTTAAAAAAATCAGTCGTAAAATACGGCTTCATCGCTTCCAGTACTCTATCATCTAGCGGTGTCGCCGCCGCATGGTCCAAATATATCATAAACATATTATACCATAATCTGCTAGATTATAAAACTACTCCTGATTGTTTTGCTGCTAGAGGTGGGGTGAAATTATACCACGGACGGCAAGTGGCGGCAACCCCCTACCTTTAATTGAGGTAGTCGGGGGTTGTAATTTACTTCTTAGTATGTATATAATGGCGGCGGGTTGGCTTCGGAGAGTTAGTGGGCCGAATGCGGGAGTGTAAACTCGTGCTGTGTGAGGTGACCATTAAACGGTGTTCTAGGTAAACTAGGTTGCCAGAAAGGAGTCGGTGAAATGACCATAGATATTAATATTCTATGTATCGTCTTCTCAAAGCGTAAAGCCAAACGAAGTAAAAAATCTGCTAAGTAAAACTTAGCAGAACCAACCCAGAAAAGCTCTCCCTAGAGGGGCTTTTCTTATGTTTTAATTATAAATGAACCGATCAGAAAAAGCAATAGGGGGCCTCTTTGGCAATAAAATCCCCCGTCTTGTGACGGGGGACTAGGTTTAGGCGGCTTTTTGTTTGATTTGTTCCGCTAGCCAGCGCTCATACTTTCGCTTGAGGGATCGTGTGAGCCTTACCGATCTTGCCTTCGGCTGTTTGCGCTTAGGATTTTTCACGAAATCCCGAATCACCCAGGACGAAACCAGTTTGTCTGAGCCTATCCGGGAATGTGGGGCCAATATACTCCCGTCCGAAAATTTCGGCTCGTCTTGCTGGTAGCACCACTCGCTGAAGCCGTGGCCATCTGGCTTACCAAAAGCCGACAGATCCAGCAGAACGTGTGAGGTCTTGCGATTTCTCATCATTTCGCTGACGACCTCGACGAACTTTATTTGCCAAAATTCGTTATAAGAACAAGTCCACCGACGGACCGTCTTGCCTTCCGAACGCATATTTCGGAAATACGCTCGACGTTTACAAATGCCGGGACACATCCAGGCCAAATCCATCACGAACCATCCATTTAGTGGGATCTTAAACTCTACCCAGGCATGCTTTGTTACGAACAGATTGTTTTCATACCAGTCACCGTGGCAAAGCCTCGCGCTCTTATTATCACGCAAGATAATCATTGCCACTGCGGCCAACTCTTTGCAGATGCCGACACCGAGCCACTCTTGAAATCTCAGCATTGCGTCAGAGTCGATATAGCGTTGCAGTTTGAAACCGTGGAAGTAAACCATTCCAAATTCGTGATAAATGTTAGAGAGGGTTTCCTCAAGTTTTGCTGACTTCTTTAGTAAACACAGCGTACCTGCATACATAACGGTCATGACCACCGCTGAGACATCACACCAAATTAACGAAATCGTATCTTCGGCGCCGGTCAAGGACTGCGGCCAGAAATGCGCAGCGATAAGATAAATGTCCATCGCGATAACGGTTACAAATAAGACAGGGATAATTTTTGTTTCTCTTGCTCGGACCCATTCGAGGGTTTTCTTGTAATAAGCCAATCAAAACACCACCTTTTAAGTTTCTAGGTACTGCCCTATTTTATTATTATATCACAAAATACTAAATAACGCAACTATAATAGTTGCGGAATTTGATATTTTATGTTAAAATTAGTATATTAATATAGAGGGGGTGAACCTTAAAAATGGAACAGTTAGCTGAAAAAGTTTTTCTGAAAGAAAGACACGATGAATTGGCGGAGTTCTTCCGAAGGACTTGGGAAGAGCCATCAGAAACAGAGAAATACGAATATCGAGTCTATTTAAATCAAATGTGCATGGATCTGAATGAACTATTCTTCATTCGGGCTATGAACCGTGTGGACGAAAAAGAAAAGGAGCGACTGATTAAAATTCGCGGCTCCACTTTCGTCACTCCTGATGGGCTTTTGACGCAGATGGAGGGACTGGTGGATTATTATGAAGAACATCGCGTATTTCCTAGGATTCTCGTAGTGGATTTACTGTTCACAACTGGAGAGTCATTTGCGGAAGCGACAAAAGCATGGTTTAATGCCATATCGGCGGAAGAAACTTTGGTAGCCCGCAACTCTTATGCCAAGTTCCTGATGTCAACTGATTATGTCGTATTCATGCAGTCAAAAGATGATGGTTCACTGATGGCCACAGAATGCAATCGGAGAATGATGCCCTGCAAGAATACAGTTTCCGCGAAAGATTATTTCGGAATCTGGATGAATTGTAATGCATCGATTGTGTTTTCCGATGTCGTCCAGCATGGTGATTTCTTACCGACCTTTTGGATGCCGCAGAGCAAGTATAATGGTATATCAAAAAAGCTACGCGACGAGAAGACCTATTCTGGGTGGCGGAGAGAGACATGGAGGCTTTACAATAAGACTGCTATCTTGTGGCAAAAGGATTTACCTGACACAAATGGTGAAATATGTGCGCAGCGAGTGGTCAGATGTAGCTTCAACAACGCTTCAAAAAAGTACGCTGTCACGCCTCTTATGCTTTGGTATTCGGCAAATGATGCCCCGTGCAAGCTGATGTATACAGAGCTTGCTTCCGTTATGCAAAAGACTAACATTAGCGAGTTGATGCCCATAATTGAAATCTTGGAGAGTAAGCTATATTACATGATTGATACGAAGCTTAGGCTCACCATGGCAATTTGTGCAATACTGACT
>JAZUND010000041.1:0-45947 GCA_045603965.1 Candidatus Nanosyncoccus sp.
GCCTCACCACCAGACAGCGTATTCGCCGCACGCCCAAGTTCCAAATATCCGAGTCCCACATCCTGCATAAATTTCACGCGCTCACGAATTTCCTTCAAAATCGGCGCCGCAATCAACATTTCCGATTCCGAAAATCCCAAATCTTGCGACAAAACCTCGATCGTTGCATCTACATCCAAATTGCACATATCCACAATGTTAAGATCATGCACTGTCACCGCAAGAACTGCAGGCTTAAGCCTCGCTCCATGACAAGTCTGACATTCCCTCACTCGCATAAATCTTTCGATATCATGTTTCGTGAATTCACTTGTTTTCGGATCGTTATATCGTCGTTCCAAAGTCGGAATCACCCCCTCATAAATCGTTTCATACACCGTTCCATCCGCAAATCTTCCCGAGCCACTAATCTTCATTTCATATTTCTCATCACCTGTTCCGTACAAAATCAAATGTCGCACCTCATCAGACAGCTCACCTATCGGCGTATAAATGTTAAATCCGTGCTTCGCCCCCACCTGCATCAACCTTTTTAACCACCACGAATCTTGCTGTACCCGGTTAAACGGCCGAATCCCGCCTTCAGCTATAGTCAAATTATTGTTAAATACCAACGCCGGATCCACTACCATCTTTGAGCCTAGTCCAGTACAATCCGGACACGCCCCCTCTGGCGCATTAAATGAAAATAGTCTTGGACTAAGCTCCGGAATCAATTCATCTGGATGGTCTGGACACGCATACCTCTGCGAATAAGTTAACTCCTCTGTCGCCTCATTAGAAATTCGGTTCTCACCTACCGCCGTTGAAGTGTCATTTATTTTGAGAATCTTCATAATTCCCTGACCAAGTTCCAGCGCCTGCTCTATTGACCCACTAATCCTCGAATATAAATCCGGCGACAACACAAACCTGTCCACCACTATTTCAATATCATGCCGCTCATTTTTATTTAATTCCGGAAATTCATCCAGTGCATAAATAATTTCATCAACTCTCACGCGTGAAAAACCTTTTGCTGTATATTGTTCTGATACATGCAAAAACTCACCTTTTTTAGATTGCACTATCGGTGCTAGCACCATCAATTTAGAACCAAGCGGCAATTTCATCACTTCGTTTACAATATCCTCTACACTCCGCCTGGACACTTCTTTGTGACAAACTGGACAATGTGGCACCCCTACTCGTGCAAAAAGCAGACGCAAATAATCGTATACTTCCGTCACGGTTGCTACAGTTGAACGTGGATTCCGTGATGTCGACTTCTGGTCAATTGAAATTGCCGGCGAAAGCCCT
Source organism: Candidatus Nanosyncoccus sp. (assembly GCA_045603965.1). GTDB lineage: Bacteria > Patescibacteriota > Saccharimonadia > Saccharimonadales > Saccharimonadaceae > Nanosyncoccus. The sequence continues at coordinate 1,300 of JAZUND010000041.1, forward strand.
GTAATAGAATCCACATCTGGCTTATCCATCACCCCAAGAAACATTCTCGCATAAGACGAAAGTGACTCTACATACCGCCTCTGCCCCTCCGCATAAATCGTATCAAAAGCTAGTGACGATTTCCCGCTCCCAGAAAGCCCAGTAATAATCACCAACTTATCTCGCGGTATATCAACGTCCAAGTCATGCAAATTATTCTGCCTCGCCCCCCGCACTCGAATATAATTATCTTCCATAAACGCTGAATATTATAGCAAAAAAGTCAAGCTTTGTCCAGACTAGCCCGATATTCCTCATACGTTAAAAACTTATTCTCTTCTTTTAATACTAAAATCACTTTTTCTAACCTTTCTACCAGTTTCTTTCCGCTATTCTTCTTTATATATCCAGGCACAATTTTATACTTTATCAAAACACTTGCAAATTCCCACGGATGAAAATACGTTGCGAAATATCCAGTCTTTTTAATTGACATCTTCGCCATTTTCACATACAGCGAAACTGGAAACAAATGTAACGCCAACCAAAACAAAGGTACTCTCATAAACGTCGCCACTGATGTCGGTATTTCCAAAATATCCTCCCTCATAAACGGAGTTCGTGGCACATTCAAATGATTATATCGCCCTGGGATAAATGCCGGGTTCACGCTAGAATCATATTTGTATCCGCACCTAGCCAATTCTTTATACGAAATCGGAAACATTCGCGGCTGACGGTAACCACTTACTTTCACCCCTACGACTTCCTCCACGATCTTCTTCGACTCGCACGCATCCGTAGATTTCGGATTAAAATGATCCACTCCATGGCATGCTACTTCGTGTCCACCATCGCGCATTCTCACAATCAAATCCGGTCTCGTCTTTGCAAAGTTTCCTGTACAAAAGAAAGTCGCTTTCACTTTAGTCCGTGCCAACAACTCCAAAATCTTTTCCACCCCCTCCGCTGATACTTTCACTCCTTCTTCTAGCGTAATAGTTTCACCCCGCTCCCTTGGCATATCAAACTCTTCAATATCAAAACTAAGCAACACCTTACCTTTGCTCATTTATATTCTCCGCGATTTTTTCTTATCCACCACGTAGAGTGGTCTCCCTTTCGATTCTGAATGAATTTGCGCAATATAAAGCGCTGTCATTGCTTGCGAGATTAGCACTAGCCCCACCAAGAACGACACAAACACACTCATCGCCACCGCCCCACTCCAATCCAACTTCAACGGATCCCCCAAAATATATTGTTCCACTAAAATAAATAGTCCAAATATCACCGATACCACCGTAATAAATATCCCCACATATCCAAAAATCGTAAGCGGTGTCCTAGATGAAGACACTAAACTATCCGCCGCAAGCTTCATCAACTTTCGTGAGCTATATGTCGGCTTGCCATACGCCCGGTTCTTCGTATTTACTTTGATATATTCTTGTTCAAAACCCAGCCAATCAATTAGTCCACGCGTAATTCTGTTAGATTCATTCAATTTATTAAACTCATCCACCACTGCCCGGTCCACCAACCGAAAATCCATCGCCCCCACCACTAAGTTCTTATTTCCCATCATCCGCATCATTCCATAATACATTCGTGACGCCATCTTGTGTTTCGTCGTGTTCGCACCACGCACCGCCGTCACTACTTCTGCGCCTTTTTCCCATTTTTCGATCATTTTCGGAATCATTTCTACTGGATGCTGCCCATCCGCATCAATCATAATCACTGCGTTACCCTCAGCATAATGTAAACCAGCCGTTAACGCCATTTCCTTCCCAAAATTCCGCGAGAACGACACGACTTTTATGGGCATCTCACTTTTTTCAATTATCGCATCAATTTTCCGCAACGTTTTATCACGCGAACCGTCATTTACTAATATGACCTCAATATCATAATCTAGACTCACGAGTGCCGGCTCAAGCTGTCGCACCAAAAACTCCTCAATCCCCTCTTCCTCGTTATACACAGGCACTACCACCGAAATCTTCTTCTTCATAGCCTCATTATATCACGCCCGTGCTATAATGTTATTATGGAGCGTCATTTCACTAAATCTCGTGTCTTTTCTGTTATTTTATACCTACTCCCAATTATCTTTTCGCTAATCACAGTTTTTTTTATTACTACCTCCGGCGAAGACAATTTTCAGGGGGCCGGTAATCTCCGGAATGGAAATCCAATCAACATCCTTCAAGACGCCACAAACGCCTTCAATTTCAACTCCCGTATCACTGATGTCTACGCGTGGACTGTTATAGACTTTTACGATAATCAATTCAAATTTGGCCCCGACATTTTCTTTCGCCTTTTAGACGTTATCGCTATTACTTTAGTCTTTTATTTAACAACTTACTTAATCCTAAATCGCAAACCAGTACTCAAAATTAAAGATTCGCTCATTTTCTGCGCCGTATTCTTTGTTTTCATCATCACTCCTTTTGGACGCGCTTTCTACCATGAATTTTCCATGATTCACAACTATGTTCCGCTCGCACTCATTACACTACTATTTGCTATTCCATATCTCAAATTCGTCACCCACTCCTTGCATCCCAGACATCCATTCTTATTTACCATTCTCATGCTTTTTGCTGGACTCCTTTTCGGCATGTCCGCCACCATCACGCCACTCGCCTTTCTCGCCACAGTTGTTATCTATATAATATATATCTCCATCAAACAAAAACATTTTCCACCTCTCCCATTTTGGTTTTATGGTGGCATTGTCGGCACAATCACCGGTTTTCTTATTTGTTGGCTTGTTGGTTCCGGCGTCGATCACTACACTAATACCACCGCCGCCTTAGCTTTTGATTATCTGCCTTTCAGTGACATCTTTTCCAACATTCCTAAACTCATCTGGCACGAAATATACAATTTTGGTCTCGTTTTTATCCCACTTATCATTATTTCCGCATTTTGTCTGCTATTCTCTCATCAACGCAAAAAACTTTTAAATCTCCACCATCTTACTCATCTCTCCCCTACCACTATTAACTACTTCATTATTTTCATTACGTTTATTATTATCCATATTCTCGGCGCCTCACTCGTTAAATCCCCGCCACGTCTTCTCATTCCCGCCTATCTAGCCGGCATCATCATCATTTTTCGCTCTTTCGCTCCACATCTTGAGTTTAACAAATTATCTAGCGCCCTCATCATTACACTAACTTTAGCCACAGTTATCACTCACGGCGTTCTTCTATTTAAATATCACTCCGAAATGTCCCATGTTTTAACTTACATCAAAGATTCGCCAGAAACCACCATTTGTCTCACTCCCGCAGACACCATGCCATCTCGCATTCACATTCTTGATTTATCTCAGGCCAACATGATCGTAAATTGGGGCGAACCTGAACCAATCTATAACAAAGGAATCATTTCATGCCAGTAAAAACCACTCTTCGCATTGGCAAATTCGCCATCATCGGTGTAATTCTTGCTTTATTCAACTTCGCAATTTATACTTTTCTTGCCCGTATTATTTTTAATTCCAACGAACTCCTCTGGCTCGATAGTATTATTTCCTATGCTCTCGCCACCATTCTCGCTTACATCCTTCATTCCAAAATTACTTGGAAAGAACGCCATATCACCAAGCGCGGTATCATTATGTTTTTCCTTTGGAACGGTATCACCGCCATCGCCATCAGCCCATTTTTTACTTGGCTCTTTGGCTTCATCACTCCCGTTTACCAATTTGCTCATCAAATTTTCACAAATCTTCATATTCCATTTGACTATAACTTCGTCGAATCCACCGGCATCTTCTGCTTCACCACCGCCGTTACCATGATTTTAAATTACATCTTCTACGACAAACTCGTTTTCGGCGACTCCAAATCCGCACCGTCTACATCGACCGGTGACATTATTAGCAAGAATCCCAAAGTCTCCATCATCATCCCAATTTACAATACTGCCAAATATCTTGAAAAATGTTTATCTTCCGTCACCAATCAAACCTATCAAAATCTTGAAATCATCCTCGTTGACGACGGTTCCACCGACGACTCCCCGAAAATCATCAATAGGTTCGCCAAAAAAGACGCTCGCATCATCGTCGTCACCCAAGAAAATCAAGGTCAATCCGCCGCTCGCAACGCTGGACTTCAAAAATCCACAGGCGACTTCGTCAATTTTATAGACGGCGACGACCAAATAAAACCCACATTTATAGAAGATTTATTAAAACCATATTCTAGTCAAACCTCCCTTTCCGTCTGCGGCATTCATTATAAACGTCTTCGCCAAAAATCCACTGAGGATGTCTACATCAATCCTCTCCGCAACCGCAAACCACGCGAATCCGTCAAAGCCTATATTCTATATCTCCTCGCCATAGATGGTCGTATGTATTCCTCCGTCAACAAACTTTACCGCGCCGAAATCGCCCGTAAACTTATTTTCGACACCAAACTTAATTTTGCCGAAGATACTAAATTTGTGCTCGATTACCTAAATCAAGCTTCCGGCGAACCAGCTTTCGTTCTCAAGCCTCTCTACATCTACAACTTCGGCACTGAAACCAGCACCATCAATAAATCAGCCACCAACTGGCAAAACTGGCAAACTTCCTACAAAAATCTCAAATCCTGGCTCGGCCCTCACCCCACCTTCAAAGAAAAGTTCTGGCTTCGCACCGTCCGCCTTCGCTGGCGCATCTCCTATCTCCGCTCCCGCCGCCGCGCGAAATAGCCACTCAAAAAATCCGTGTTAAATTCCGCATCATCATTGCCCGCTTGCCATAGACACTATCCATAAACTCAAACCTCTCTCCTATCCACCATAATAGATACTTCACTTCAGCGTCATAATCACCCGCTTCCCATTTTAGATTATTTAACAAAGCGCTCTCACGAATATACTCCGCGCGTTCCATAATATAATCACCAATTATTCCACGTTTTGGACTTAATTTATCATCATAAATTTCTCCAATCAAACTCCTAAATTCCGGTATATCAACTAAATAACACATTGTCCGCGAAATCATCTTCGCATCTTCTGTGGTCTCGTCAATTTCAAACATACAGTCCCCACCCGTACCGTCATATCCCTCCTTTTTCTCAAACACATACCCCATTCTACTCATTATGTTAATCGGTTGGTAAAAAGATTCTTCTAAATTACTCCAATTTCTATTCCCGAACGCCGCATCAAAATCCCAAACCAATCCAGCATGTATCTTATCGTCCTCACCATCCATGTATAAATACCAACTTGTGATACTTATATCAGGATTTGACGCAAAATCAGAAATCAAATAATACTTCGCCCACGATTCCGCATCCGCTAATTCTAAAATTTTCTCATAATCTCCTACTAAAATTGCTTCTTCCAGGTCATTATATTTCTCCAAAAAAACTTCCATCGCCAATTCTTTATTATCGTCATTCACTACGTCTTTTACTACAACACAATCACCTACGTTTATCGTCCTATACCATTTTTCTTCACCAGTACAATATGCGTTATCCACTTCAACCAAAATGCCTAAAGGATCTTTTAAGTTCACAGATTCTTTATCGACGTATGGCATTTTACTCAAATAATATAAACCCAAGTTTTCGTCATCAACGTGCAGCTCAACATAATCACCTCTTATATTATAATTATCATACACCAAACTAGCAATTTCATGCATCAAGTCATTTCTCAACAAACTACTATCAATTCCATTTGAAATGAGCGCCCATTTTTTCACTCTACCAAGACCAAGTAAATCTATGCGTTTATCAAATTTAATCCGATAAGATTTTTTGTCCATCCCCCAAGACGCATTACCCCTACCCTTTATTTCTACATCATCATACTCAATCTCTTCACCATCCTGAGCCAATATCAGTTTATTGCCATCGTATTTTATATTTTTCTCACCATTATTAATCGTTTCCAAATCAGTATCATTAAGAAAAATACTCATTACCGGAACCTTATTATCTGCTTCACCTCCACTAAATAAACTGGTTCCAAATATCACTGCTATCACAATAATTAAAAAAAGAAATAAGCCAACTAAACACCAACAAAAAAGTTCTCTTCGCCCAAAAACTTCCTTAATTCTCATTCTATCCATTACCTCTATTTTAGCATACATCATCAGTCTCGCATATCCTTACAAAATATGGTAAAATATGATATATGGCAATTCCTCATGTCTTAAATCGTAAAAACCGCATCCTCCTAGCCGAGCTTACTAAAACAGATTTCAAGCTCCGCTACCAAGGTTCTGTTCTCGGCTATCTCTGGGCTTTACTTCGCCCTCTCATGATGTTTGCTATTCTTTATGTTGTTTTCGCCAAACTCCTCAAAATCGGCAACGACATTCCACATTATCCAGTCTATCTTCTCTGTGGCACTACCATGTGGAGTTTTTTCACCGAATGCACCTCTCAAGGTATTCAAGCCATTGTCAACCGTGGCGATCTCCTTCGCAAAATCAGTTTCCCTAAATACATCGTCGTCGTTTCCGCCACTCTCACCGCCGTCATCAATATGCTCATCAACCTCGGCGTCATCATTCTTTTCGCCCTCATCAATGGCGTCACACCTACCTGGAGTTGGCTTCTTGTCATTCCAGCCATCTTTGAACTTTATCTTCTTTCGCTTGGCATTGCTTTTTTGCTTGGTTCTATCAACGTCAAATATCGCGACATCACTTCCATCTGGGACGTATTAGTCCAAGCTCTCTTCTATGCCGTCCCCATTATCTACCCCATCTCCATGGTCGCCGCCACCAGCGAAGTCGCCGCCAAAGTCATACTCTTAAATCCAATTTCACAAGCCATCCAAGACATTCGCTACGGCCTTATCACTCATGAAACCATCACTACCTGGAATTATGTCAACAATCCAGTCCTCATCATCATACCAATCATTCTTACTTTCGGCCTACTCATCACCGGCGCCCTCGTTTTCCGTCGCAAATCTAAATTCTTCGCAGAGGAGGTTTAATGAAACGTCAAATCGGCACACGCACTGAAATCAATAACGCAGATGCTCCCGCCATCACCGTCAAGAATCTCCACAAGAGTTTCCATTTACCAACCGAACAATCGTTTGGTCTCAAGCAAACCATTTTCAATCGTCTGCGCGGAATTAAAGGCTACAAAGAACAAAAAGTCTTAAAAGGTCTTGACTTTACTATTAACCAAGGCGATTTTATCGGCATCGTCGGTCGTAATGGCTCCGGCAAATCTACATTACTCAAAATCCTCGCCGGCATCTATTATCCAGAAAAAGGTAACATTGTCATCAACGGCACTTTAGTTCCGTTTATTGAACTCGGTGTCGGCTTCAATCCAGAACTCACAGGTCGTGAAAACGTCTACATGAACGGTGCCCTGCTCGGCTTCTCCAATGATGAAATGAACAAAATGTACGACGACATCTGGGATTTCGCCGAGCTTAAAGACTTTCAAGACCAGAAACTCAAAAATTACAGTTCCGGCATGCAAGTCCGTCTTGCCTTCTCTATCGCTATCCGTGCTCGTGGCGACATTCTACTCCTTGACGAAGTCCTCGCCGTCGGTGACGCCGCATTCCAACAAAAATGCGAACAATATTTTGAAAGCCTCAAGACCACTCATCAGACCGTCATTCTCGTCACTCACTCCATGGACAACGTCCGCAGATTCTGCAACCGCGCCATTCTCATTGACAACGGCAAAATCATCCAGGACGGCGATCCTGACCAAGTTGCCGATTCCTACCTTAAACTTTGGTCGTAATCCAAAACTATTCGTGTCGAATTTTTCTAAATAATTTATACCCTACACCACCGAAAGCACTAACCATCTTAATGTAGATTTTCAATTTCACGGTCATATATTTATTTTCACCATACTTCTGCGCATTTTTCTTTATCCATCTTATTGCCGCCTCGCCACTTTTTTCATCACTTTTCCCACTAATCGCAAAATCCACAAACGCCAACTTCGCCGTTAGCAACGCAATCTCCGCCGCCGCTACAAATTCCTCGTCACCAGCAAAGTATTTTATCGCCTCCCGCGCCGCTTTCTCACGCGCCACCAATCTCGCCTCTTTTTGATCGGTATTCGTAATACTCCCGCCACGCTCTACATACACATACAGCGATTCCGGCACGTAAACTACGCCTCTCGCTTCCGCAAGCAACTTATAAGTCGTTAAACTATCTTCATAGTTTTCGCCCTCAGGATATTCAATCTTATCAAATAAATACCTTCTATACATCTTATTCCAGGCAATCACTTCCATATTTTCTTGCTCAATCAATAGTTTCACTGTCGCCTCACGCCCGCTTATCATTTTTACCATTGGCACATTTTTGTTGTATCCGCAAACTACAATATCAGCATTCTTTTCCTTCATTCTTTCCGCCATCAACCACACAAAATCTTCTTTTACATAATCGTCGCCATCCACCAAACACACATAATCACCCCTCGCTTTCCGAATTCCATAATTTCGCGCGCTCGACAGCCCACCATTTTTTTTGTGCCACACTTTTATTCGCGCATCATCCTTCGCATAATTATCGCATATTTCTCCGCTTGCGTCCGTCGAACCATCATCCACTACAACAATTTCTATATTTTTATATTTTTGCCTCAACAAAGAGTCAAGACATCTTCTCACATAATTTTCAATATTGTACACCGGCACAATTATCGATACTAACGGACTATTTTTCATTATCTACATTTTTCAAATAGTTAATCGTGTCCCGCATTGCGTCTTCAATACCGAGCTCCGCTTTCCAGCCAAGTTCTTTTTCAGCTTTACTCGGATCCGCATACACTTTCGCTAAATCACCAGCCCGTCGCGCCACAATTTTATACGGCAATGTTTTCCCGCTCTCTTTTTCAAATGCCTTCACCATCTCCATCACCGAAGTTGCCTCGCCCGTACCCAGATTATACACCTGTACGCCACGCTTCATCTTTTCAATCGCTGCCACATGTCCTTTCGCCAAATCTACCACATGGATAAAATCTCGCATTCCAGTCCCATCCGGAGTATCATAATCGTCACCATAAATAGAAAGCTCTTTAATTTCCCCAGTTGATACTTTCATAATAATTGGCATTAGATTATTCGGAATATCATTCGGATCCTCGCCAATAAGTCCTGACTCGTGCGCGCCTACCGGATTAAAATATCTCAATATCGTCACCGCAAATTCCTTATCTGCTACCGTCAAATCCTTCAGAATCTGCTCAATCATAAATTTCGTCTGCCCGTATGGATTCGTAATTCCCACGCCAACCTGCATGTCCTCAGTCAACTTCACACCGTCTTGATCACCATACACCGTCGCCGATGACGAAAACACAATCTTCTTAACGCCATGCGCTTCCATACTTTCTAGCAAGTTCACCGTCCCACCGATATTATTCTCATAATACTTCAGTGGCTTTTCCACTGACTCCCCCACGGCCTTCAATCCAGCAAAATGAATCACGAGATCATATCCACCTGCCGCAATCACTTCGTCCGTCGCCTTCTTGTCCATCAAATCTACCTTGTAGAACTTCGGCCTTACACCAGTAATTTTTTCAATTTTATCTAGCACCGTAATTTTACTGTTCAGCAGATTGTCCAAAATCTCCACTTCATAGCCACGCTGAATCAGCTCCACCGCCGTATGTGATCCGATATATCCAGTCCCACCAGTCAATAGTACTTTCATTTTTTCTCCTTTTCTACATTATACAATGGCAACATTTTTTCCACAAATATCTTATTCATCTCAAAATCACTTTCGTATAATTCTCTCGCCTTTCTCGCTAACTTTTCTGCCTTTTTAGAGCTTTCTAGCATCCATTTCATCGCCTTCGCTAACTTTTCTGCATTTCTCGCCGGCACTAATAATCCAGTCACCTTATCCTTCACTACCTCCGGATTTCCGTCCACATCCGAAGCGATAATCTTTTTCTCCATCATCGCCGCATCAAGCAATGACAACGACAATCCTTCACGATAGCTCGGCAACACGAATATATCATTTTCTGCTAACACGCTCAATGGATTATCAACCCGACCATAGAATTTTATACATTCGTTATCGCCAGCTAACTCCTGATATTTCATCATGTCCTCACCATCACCATAGATATTCAACTCTATGTCAGGATATACTTCATTCAGTGCTTTAAAAGCCTTTATCAATTCTCCAATTCCCTTGTATTTCACTATTCTCCCAACATAGCAAAAACTTCTCTCCCGCTTCACTACATTCCTGTATTCTTGGTATCTATCAACTACGCCATTTCTTATTGTTAGTAAATTGTTATATCTATACGGTTTTACTAATCTCTCAAAACTTTTTCTCTCATAATCACTAATAAAAATTACTTCTTCTACTACCTTAATCCTTTTTAAAATCTTCTTGCCAATCCAGTTTTTGTATTTTATATTCACATTTTGTAGTACCCAACTCCTAAAATCCATGTGGTCAGTCCACAGTATCCTTATCCCCATTTTCTTTGCCGCATCAGTCGCCGCAATCCAGTCGTCACGTGATTGTATATTTACTGTTACAGGATTATACTTCCGAAAAATATTCTCATACCATTTTCTTAATCTCAGCTGCCAAATCAGATATATTGGCAACAGCAAATTCCTCCAACCACTCCAATTTTGTCGTCGCATATAAGGGGCTTCTACTGCTATTATTTCTCTTTTCCTTGCCTCCTCAATCAGCTTTTTTGAAGAGGTCACAATCACCGGCCGAAAATCATTAGCCCTCAATTCCTCAACCAGCATTAACTGGTAAGTTTCGCCCCCACCATAATACTCCGGCGCCACATTTCGGATTAGCAAAACCGTGGCCTTACTCATTTTTTAGCCTATTCACTAATTCATCCGCTAGCTGCATACAATCTTCCATGCTATTGTACGTCCATCTTCCATAACGTCCCAGCATATATATATTATACTTTTCAAGCTCCGCCCTCACACCCTCTACTTCATTCTGCTCAGCAGTAGCAATGTGTACATAGGCAGGGTCCATCAGCACGATGCTCTTGTCTATCAACTTCATTTCATCATCAATAATGCCAACCTTTTTCATGCCAAGCAGTACTTTTTCAAGCTCTCTACTCACATCAATATCATCATCATTCTTAGAATAACCAAGCTCCACGTAAACACTAAGTTCTTCACTGTTTAATATATTATTATAAAATCCGATTCTATAAAAGTTTAACTGCTTATCCGGAAAATATACCCAGTGCTCTTTTCTATACTTAGGCGAAGGTTTATCAAAACCAAGATTAAAAACCAATACCTTATTATACGATAACTTGCCAGCTAGTTCGTTATGCTTTTTATTATCAAATAACGGCAAAAACTCATTAAATGGTGACGAGCTAATCAGGTTCTCATACTCAATTTCCTTACCACTATTCAACTTTGCAATCTTCTTTTCCTTGTCAATTGATACCACTTTTGTATTGAAAAGCACCTTCTCGCTATCTATTTCCTGAAAAAGTTTGTCAATAAAATAACCAGTTCCTTTTTTTAGATACATAAATTCGTCATTATAAGTTGTTTTCGTTACATTTCCTATACTTTCCATCACTTGCCTAAAATCCGCATACGGGAAAAATCTGCCCATTGCATCCTTATCCAGTTTATGTAAATCTGTGGCATATAACTTTTCATTATATGGTCGCAAAAACTTCTCCGTAATAGCCCGCCCGAACTTCACATATAGCATGTCCAAAAAATCGTCATATTTTCTTTCCGCATCCCGAAAATATAAATCATACAAACATTCCATGAACTCTTTTTTATCAAGCTCGTGAATATTTGTTTGAAAAGGATAATCTACGAGACTACCGTTATAATATATTTTTGTATTCTTTCTTTGTTTAACAATCTGATCTGGCTCCACCATACTCAGAAATAAATTTGCAAATTTTTCTGTTCTGAAATGGTAGAAATGTCCAGCATAGTCCCACACGTACCTAGAATTCGGAATCGTCCTACAGTATCCACCGGGAACTTCATCTTTCTCCAAAATTAAATAATTACCGCCTAAAAAATACGCACACGACAGCCCAGATAGTCCAGCACCGACAATTAGATTTTCAACCTTTTCTACTTCGCCCATTCATCTCTCCTTTCTCATCATTAGTTACCTGTTCAATAAAATACCTTGGGCGTCTCTTCGTTTCCGCATACACTTTGCCTATATACTCCCCTATCAAGCCTATTGACATCATCTGTATACCCGCCACCAACCATATCGAACAAATCGTAAATGTCCATCCACTTACCGTCTGTCCAGTCGCCCACACAACTAGTGCATAAAGCATTACGAATAAACTCAATATAAATACGATCAGCCCCACTGCTAACACCATCCGAATTGGCTTCACGCTAAACGAAGTAATCCCGTCCCAAGCAAAACTGAGCATTTTTCTCAATGGATATTTCGATTCTCCCGCGACCCGTTTATCACGATGATACGTTACGGTAGTCGATTTTAGACCAATCAAAGGCACCACCCCACGCAAAAAAAGATTTACTTCTGAATAATTCGCCAACTGTTTTACTGCTCGTTTCGACATCAACCTACAATCTGCCGCATTATACACAAGTTCTACTCCCATCGCACGCATCACCTTGTAGAACGTTTGTGCTGTCCACCTTTTAAAAGCCGAATCGGTTTCCCTACTGCCCCTGACACCATATACCACCTCATATCCCTCTTTATACTTTTCCAAAAAACCGTCTATCACGCCCAAATTATCTTGCAAATCCGCATCCATGCTAATCACCGCATCTGCATAATCACTAGCATAAATCAGACCAGCTAGCAACGCATTCTGATGCCCGACGTTATGTGCTAACTTCACTCCCACCACATCATCATATTTCCCAGCAAGCGCCATAATCACTGACCACGTCGCATCCTTCGATCCATCGTCCACGAATACAATCTTACTTTTAGGACTTATCTCCTTTTTTTTAATCAGCCCATCCATCCTGCTAGACAAATCTTTACAAGTTTTTTCTAGACATTTTTCTTCATTATAGCAAGGCAATACAAAATATATAATCGGCTTCAACATACTTCATATTATACCATCTATCATTGCAAAGAGGTATTTTTTTTGGTATACTTACTTAGATTATGGGAGATAAAATTGAAATAATCTTGTCGATTAGCTCGCCAAGCATTGCTGATCTTCACTCGACGATTACCAGCATCCTTCGCCAAATCGATATATCAAGTCTCGACGTATACATCTATTTTTTAAATCCACTCAATCTGAACATCACAGCTGAAATCAACCGCCTCAAAAATACCAATATCAAGGTCATCACACATACTATCAACGCGCATTTTGAGCTTAATCTTACATCCGGCACTGTCATTTCTCAGTCTTACCTCTACAAAGCCATCCATTTTCTGAAACATAACCCTGACGTTTTTGTCTGTCCAGAATATACTTTTAGCAAAATCAATGATTGTCCTATCATTACCACCATTCATAATCACAATCTCCCCATTAACTGCACTACTTCCACTATTACCGACCGCTCGAAGCTTTCCTCCGCAGCTTGTCCTACTCCTCGTGCTAAGGCCATTAAAAACACTTGTGATGCTACCGCCCCAATTCAACTAACCTTCTCTAAATATCTAAAATCCCTGAGAACATCTAAAGCCTTCTTTCTCACCACCGATTTTCTCCCACAAAATTTCAACAATCAAAGCACTCTATCTAGTCCCGATTTTTCTAAACAGCACAAATTCACCACGCGCTCAATTTCCATCATTAAGTCTATCAGCGGCAAAAGCAAAATCATGCACAGACTTTTCCGTTTTTTCACCTCCTGGCAGAACAATTCTCCAGCCGATGTCAAAATACTTAAAAACAAAACTCCTCCCTACATTAGTAATTCTATGCGCATTGAGCTAGCCGGATTATCTAATATAAATTATAGCCTCAAAGGTTTTGAGTCTATGAATTACTATAACATCACCTACGAAATATCACGTAGTTCTGAAGAATTATTTTTTGCTTTTAACTCCATTTCCCCAATTCTCACACAAGAACATTACGACTACATTATGGTATTGCCGTGGTTAATTTCTGGCGGTATTGATCTATTTGCCACAAACTATCTCCGCACCATTGCTGAAATCTCACCGACTAAGCGCATCTTAGTTATTCTTACCAACAATGCCCACAAATCTTTCACTAAAGAAGATTTAGCGCTACCATCTAACGTTGACTTACTTGATCTCCCTAAAGCTCTTCCACCAGAATCGTTTAAACCACAAATTCTCGACGAACTTGTTTACTCGCTTATTAGCGTTTATTCACCGGAAAGATTACATATTATTGCCAGTAAAATCGGCTACGACTGCCTCATAGAACACGGCCAAAACATCCGGAAGCTCGGTACCAAAATCATTTTCTCTTCATATAACTATCTCACTGGCACCCGTGGCGAATACATAGGCTACACCGTTCAAGAACTTCCACAAGCTTACATGCCGGGCGACATTGTCACTACCGATAATCTCGCTTCTAAAAAACTCTGGGTCGACCAGTACGGATTCTTACCTGATGATATTCTAATCCACCAACAACTCTTCAATATTACAGAACATAACATTGCCGCCCCCTCCACGAAAGATGGTATCAGAATTCTTTGGGCCGCCCACGTCCGTCCAGAAAAAAACCCTAACATAGTACCAGAAATCGCCGCCGCTCTACAAGCAGAACACATAGAAATAGACTGTTACGGTTTATTTGCGCCGGACAACTGGGCAGACGAACGCAATCCGCTCGTCACTAATCTCCCCAACTTACACTATTGTGGCCCATACAATGATTTTTTCACCGACATTGACCTATCAAAATACGATCTATTTCTCTACACTTCCCATGCAGACGGCACACCAAATGTTATTTTAGAAGCAGCACTTGCCGGGCTACCGATCGTTTCTTCCGCCATCGGCGGCATACCGGAAGCCACCAAAGGCAAAGCTTGCCTCGTCCATAATTCCTATTCAACAGAGGAATTCGTCAACGCCATCCGTCAAGTCATTTCGCACCAAGAAGCCAGCATCAAGCAAGCCAAATTATTACAAAAAGAACTCAGAGAGCCGCACAGTAAACAAGCTTTCACCGCACAAGTCAGAGAAATGCTAGAAAGGAGCAAATAGTCATGTCGACCAAGCCAATTCTCACAATCGCCATCCCCGCCTACAACGTAGAGCTCTATATCGAGGATACTGTCCTCTCTATTGTTAAAAGCAAATATGCTAATGAAATCGAAGTTCTTATTATTGACGACGGTTCTACTGATAATACTCTCGCCATTTCTCAAGAAATCGCCGCACAATATCCATGCGCTAAAGTTATCAGTAAAAAGAATGGCGGGCACGGTTCCGCTATCAATGCTGGACTCAAAAATGCTACAGGCAAATACTTTCGTCTTCTTGACGGTGATGATTGGTTTGACACTGACGAATTCGACAAATATCTGAAACTACTCAAGACCGAAAATACCGACCTCATCTTTACTGATTACATGGAATGTTTTATTAAGACAAATCTTAATTCGCCAGTTACCTTTTATTCTAATCTCCCAGAATATGAGACACTCTCTTTGGACGATATTAGTTTTCCAGAATGGGGCGCCATGTTGCCGACCACCACAATCAAAACTTCCCTACTCCAAAAATTCAATTTCAAAATCGACGAACATTGTTTCTATGTTGACCAAGAATATAATCTAGCGTGTTATCTTTGCGCCAAAACCGCAAAATATCTCCCGTTCATGATTTATCAATACCGTCTTGAGCGCGAAGGTCAATCAATGGAAAAAGCCTCACTTATACGTAATGTCACTTCCCATCAAAAAGTTTGCGAAAGACTTGTCTCAGAATTCAAAAAGCATCAAAAAACCATGTCTCCAAAACGCCAGGACTACCTTAAACAACGTGTCATTATACCAATGTGCCACATGCAATATATGATCGCTATTGAATGGTGTAAGTCCAGAAAACACTTTCTTTCATTCGATAAGTTTTTGTCACATCATCAAGAGTTCTACAATAACCCAGGTGTTGCCGGAACTCTAACCAACCTTCATCGCAAAACTCACGGTCTCCTGATTAAAATTGACCATCCAATTCGTAAAATTACCGAATGGAAGCATCGCCATTCTCCTCGCGTTTATCACGAAACTAATCTCAAACATAAAACCATTATTTTCGTAGGCTGCCTCCTAGCTATTACTATCGCCAACATTATTGTCATTAACTACGTCAATTCTGAACAAACATTCTATTACTGGGATCTTTCCGCATATTGGAAAAACTCCATCAATTTACTAGACACTTTCAGCCAAAGTAAAGTCGATGGATTCCAATCAATCTTGAGTTCCATCAATACGGACTACAATTATCTACCACTTGTCCCCATGCTTCCATTTCTCTATATTTTTGGCACTAGCAGGTTGGCCTTTATTCTTATCATTCTCAACCTTTACGTTTTACCGTTCGCTTTAATCATGCTCGGCGCTATTTCTACGACCTTTAAATCACTCAAAATCTCATTGCGCTACTGGGCAAAACCACTCATCCTTTCAATCTTCCTTTTATCGCCAGCTATTCTTATCCCAGTCCTCAATGGTCGCCCAGACGCCATCTGCCTTATTGTTATTGCTTCTATATATTACTTACTCATTAAAACTAGACTTCACTACATCTCAAACTACTTAACACTCGGTCTACTCACCTTTCTTCTAATCCTACTCAGACGTTACTTCTCAATTTGGGCGATCTGTCTATATGCTTCAATTCTCATAGTCAAGACTATTCTAGCTTTCAAACAATACGGCGCCAATACTATCGCCATCAAGAAAAGTATCAAAGTTTTTCTTAAATTACTTGCTTCAGGAATATTATTACTAGCTTGTATGTTCGTTGTCTCCAAGTCTTTGCTAGCTAGATATGTTACTGGCGGTTACAATGATGTCTATTCGGCCTACTTGCTTGGATCATTCTTTGAACAAATTACCCTATTCATCCGCTATTATGGTTGCATCTTTCTTATACTGTCTCTCATCGGCATCTTTGTCACTTACAAATACTATCGTAAAACGAATATTACCGAATTCACCACAATATGTATCATCAACTCCATCCTCAGTTTCCTATTATTTACACGCATTCAAACCCTCGGCGACCAGCACATGTATATGTTTGCACCATTTCTTTCATTTAGCATTGCCATCCTCGTTGCAAAACTAACCGCCACAAAAAAACGCCTTCTCATGCCACTCAGCATCATACCCTCTGCTATAATAATTATTCTGTCCGTCTACTCGTTTACCGGCACGCGTGCTAATAGCTGTAGTGAACTTTGTTATATTACAGGATTATCGGAAATCATTCGCCCAATAATCCGCAATGACATAAGCACCATACATCAAATGCTGCAAGATCTTGAAGAAATGATGGACGACGACGATTACCTATATGTTCTATCAAGTTCCGATACTTTTAACGACGATCTATTCAGAAACAGCATTTTGCCAAATTATCCCTCTATCAACATTTCAGGAGTAAAGCACGTTGACAAACGCGATGGATTCCCAGATTATTTCTTTGATGCGAATTTCATCCTAGTTGCCGATCCAATTCAGACCCATCTCGCCGAAGGCGGCCAAGACGTCATTGAATACATAGCACAGCAAATCTTAACCAACCAAGCTACCAATCTTACACATATTCGTAACTATCAACTAGACAACGACGTCGTCCTCAAGTTGTATTATAAAAACTCAAGCTACCAAAGTGATTTTCTTAATAACATCTACGAGCA
The DNA here is from genome assembly GCA_045603965.1 of Candidatus Nanosyncoccus sp. Classification (GTDB taxonomy): domain Bacteria; phylum Patescibacteriota; class Saccharimonadia; order Saccharimonadales; family Saccharimonadaceae; genus Nanosyncoccus. Next base: position 19,149 of record JAZUND010000041.1, read on the forward strand.
TTTCAAAAACAAATACGAAAACTACCCCTTCCTATATGAGCCAATCCGCCTCGAAGATTAACTATCAGCGTATTGATAGTAAACCTTTCTTTTCTATAGCTCAATCTTTCCGTTATCATACTGCTGATAGCTGCCACCAGCTTTCATCACCACTGGGCCCGCCGGATACCCCAACACTCCATTCTCATAACCAAGTTCTGCCCACCGATTCCTAATCACGCCGTATGACTCCCATGCTCCATTTGGCCCACTTATGATATAACCGTTGTCATACCATTGCACACAATAATCATTATTATTTTTTGAATTAGTATAGCAAAATACTTCGTCACGCGGATACCCCAAATCATTCCCAGCATTCTTCAACACATCATGTCTATTCAGTATCGCCTTAATTAACGGTCTATCATCTTCGCCATTTTCAATACCATCCGTCTTATCTACACCCAAATCCTCACTCTCAGTCCGTTTCTCTTCCTTCACTCCCCCAAACCAATCCTCAAAATACAAATAAAAATTCCTATTCCCATACGCCCCACAATAAGCCGTTCCTCGTCCCGCCGCTAAGGCCCCCTCGTTCGGCTGATACGGCGTGTACCGATAAAGTGCCGAAGTCGCCAACGATCTCACATTCACCACCGACCCACCACAATCCGGATTCGGATTGTATTGTATGTAGTTTTCACCAAGTGGATAATTCGTCCAACCACCATCTAGCACCGTCCGAAACAGCGCTGCCGCTTTTCTCACTTGATTTTTAAAGCCATAATACTGCGACGAACATGGCGCCGTGTCAGGGCAACCATAACCAGTCGCCTTACGGTAATCACCATCATTTGGAATCGGATCCGTTATCAGTCCTGTCTCTTTTTGCAGCAGTACCAACAACACTTGCGGATTAATTCTGTAGTCTTGCGCCGTTTGCCAAATGATATGTGCCGCCGTTTCCCCTTCACCAATCACCTCGCCATCACCAAACAATTCCTCCGACAAACACACAAAATGTCCATCCGCAAAATGCCACTTGTACGCCGTATTAGCCGACAATCTCAAATAATAATCATAGTCACGATTCCCACACGCGTTCATAGAAGTCAGCCACGCCTGAATTTCCGCTTCAGTCATCGAACCATAATTTCCCATCTGCCAATCCGAAATGATAAACCCAGGATCAAATCCATCCAAACTCGCTGCCCCAACTTCAGAATCTACCTTTTTGAAATATCCCGTCAAAAACGTAAATAAGAACACCGTCGCAAACACGCTTAGCGCCACAAACCATATTCTTGTATCTCGTCGCCGAATTTTCATACCTGGCATTTCTATCATAGATCCACCTCTCCATGAATCTCACCAGTTTTATCACCAGACTCCAAGAAAATCCAAATTGTCGTATGCCCACCAGATAATTCCGTCATCGGTACATTGAAGCCTTCACACGTCGAAGTCGTTGCTACATCTACAATTGACGCTTCCGCAGAATATATAGTCCCCCCATCTCGTCTTAATCCCAACATGCATTTGCCACTATTTAGATACTGGTCAATATTCACCCGAATCACCAAATTCTCACCACTAACTTTCGCGTACGTAATCGCGCCAGTTATTTCCGCCGCTTCATTCGGATCTTCCCCATCATATTGCACCACTTTTTCTTTTTCCAAAACTTCTGCCGTTTTCTCTTCAACCTTTTGCTCTGATTTCTTCTCTTCCTTTTTTTCTACCACACGAGACGGAGTATCCTCTTTCTTTGGTTCGTCTTTTTTCTTATCTCTAAAATATCCATCCCATACAAAATAACATATCACCACTGCCACAACTAGTAGTATCAAAAACAGCAACCAACCTATCCATTTTTTACTGCGTTTCCGTCTTTTTTGCGTCATTTTGTAGACCTTTCTGTTTTAATCATAACAAATTCTAGTAAATAATCAACCGAGGTCTACCCCCAAAATCTCCGCCGCCTGCAATAATATCTTTTTTTCTTCTTCGCCAGCATCCAGCATCCTCGCTTTAAATAATAATGTCGTTTCTTCGTGTTTGTAATCTAGCACCTCAAGGCTTCTTGCTTCTCCTGGATTTTTCCGTACTACACCCTTAGCAACCAAATTATCAATGTGCTCCGCCACTGCCGATACGGACGACAAACCAAGCCCCGCCATTATTTCACGATAAGAAGGAGAACATCCATTTTCCTCTAAATAATCTTCCAAGAAATTCAAAACCGCTAATTGTTTTTTTGTCATTTTAACTACTGCCATGTTATAATTATAAATAATGAAAACGAATAAATCAATCGACGGGCTAACTACTCGTGACGCCAAAACTTCTGCGTCTAATTTTTCTAAAACTTCCAAACCAGCAAAAGAATCTAAACCCATCAAGACAACTCCTAAATCAGTATCCACTAAACCAAAGTCTAATAAACCCGTCAAATCCGTCGCCAAGCCCACCATCAAATCCGAGCCTTCCACAAAACCTACACCAATATCTCACGAACAAGCAGTCGAAGATTTCTTAAAACCAGTCCAGGCTTTTGACTTTGACGGTACCACCGGAGAACTCAAAGCTTCCGATAAATCTAAGAATAAGGAGTTCAAAATTTCTAAATCTAATGACAAATCAGGCAAAGAAAAAAAGAAGCCATCCAAAACTCGCCGCATCATTTCTATTGTTGCCCTAATTATCGTACTTGGCCTCATTGGTGTTATTACTTGGGCAGTTTTCTGGGGTAATGACATCATCGCCAAAATCACCGGTGGCCAAGGCAATGTTCTCGATTTAATAAAATTCGTTGAGCCAACCTATGACCCCCTCAAAACCGATGCCAATGGTCGCACAAACATTTTAGCCTTTGGTACAAGTGGCTACGATATGTCTGGCGATGAGGGTGATGGAGTTCATGCTGGTGCTCAACTCACCGATTCCATTATGATGATCAGTCTCAACCAAGAGACAGGCGATCTTGCCATGCTTTCTTTACCTCGCGATCTCAAAGCTTCACCCACTTGTACTGCCACTGGCAAAATCAACGAAGTCTACTGGTGCAACGGTGGCGGCTCTGATATTTCTTCCGAACAGGAAGCCGAAGCAGCTACCGCACTCATGACCGAAGTCGGTTCAATTCTCGGTATTGATTTTCAATATTTTGCACACCTCAACTGGGGGTCATTAATCACCATTGTCGATATTCTTGGCGGCATCGACGTCACTCTTGACGAAGATATCGATGACGACTGGTGGACTGGCGCCGTCTATCAAGCTGGTGTTACCTACCACATTAATGGCGAAGAAGCTTTGGGTCTCGCTCGCGCTCGTCACGGCACTGCTGGCGGTGATTTTAGCCGTGGCGCTTCCCAACAAAAAATCCTCATCGGAATTAAAGATAAGTTTCTTGCCAAAGAAGATTTATCCATCGGAGATTTCCTAAATCTTGCTTCCACCCTCGGCGATAATTTCCGTAGCAACTTTTCTATAAACGAACTCAAATCTGCAGCCCATCTGACCTTTGATTTTGATTTCGATAGCATGCGCCAATTATCTCTCTGGCCCGACTATATGACTACAGGCTCCATTGATGGTATTTCCTATGTCCTGCCACGCGCCGGTGTCGGTAATTATGGTGATATTCAAGAATTTGTCGCCACAAACCTCAGCAACGATCCGCGCACCTACGAAGCACCTGTTATCGCCGTCCTTAATGCTACCGGCGAAGTTGGCGTAGCCTCCGCCGAAGCCACCAAACTTACTGAAGAGGGCTATACCATTGCCGCAACCGAAAATACACCAGAAGGCACCACTTTCACCGACAACATCACTATATATTATAGCGGCAATAAACCGGGCACCGAAGATATGTTAAAAAAGCACTACAAAGACACCGAGTTCAAACCTCTCTCAGAAGCTCCGGAGTCTATCGGCCGTGACTATAACTTTATCATCATCCTCGGCCCTACACCCGTAGAAAATAAAGAATAATTAGACGCAGTATCTATCAATCAATAAGCCTGCGACTTATGTCGCAGGCTTATTCTTCGACCACTTCATCAATCATCTATTTATGTTTCTTAAGCAAACCTCTTCCCAAATGAATTAACAACACAACCAAAGCCGCACCACCAAGCATATATGGAACAATAATAGACGCGTTCACTCCACTTCGTGCCATCAAACCTGTATCTGGACTTCCCGGCTCCCCTTCTGGTTCTGGCTCCGGCATCGGTTCCTCATCGCTTGCATATGCATCGATATGTAAGCTAAAGGTTGCATTCTGATGCTCGTTTCCCAAATTCGGATTGAGCGTCACTTCCGTAAACACCGGTTCGGTAAATTCACCCGGCTCAATTTGTTTGTTATACTTGTAACAATTTCCAGACGCTGGGTCAGATGCATTGCCAACTGTCTCATTCAAACTCCAATTAGGATTAATAATGATTCCAAAAGTATTGCTTGGCAAAATAACCGTTTCACCGGCACCATTCATCACCGATTCCGACAAACATACCCATATCGGCACCGCCACCGAACCATCATTTATAATGCGCGGAATCGCACTATAAGTCATCCCTGGCATCGCACCAGTAATATCTTCCCAATTCTTATATCCCCCAGCCCCATCATCAACCATTTCAACTATACTAATATTCACCGGCCCATCCGCAAAGACAGGAAAACCAACCAAGCTACTCGCTAAACCAGCCACCAAAACCCCCGCTATGCCAATACCGAATAATTTCTTCTTTATCATTTGATTTACTTTCCTTTCCCCACGTTCTTACCCCCCCTAGGTCGGCCAGTCCCACGCCAGCCGACCTATGTTTGTTTTAATTATTATATGTTAGCCGCCCCAAAAGCAGAAGCTGCATCATTAAAGGTTTCAGCTTGTACTGCATCTGCGGTAACAGTAATACCGAATCCGGTTGTCTGCAAACTAGCAAGATTGCTTATATCACTCTGAGTTAAATCACTCTTCAAGAAGACCGTGTTAACAGGACTCCAATAAGTCATCTCCCCAGCCTCTAGAGCCTCAGAAAGATAGAATGAGTATGTTCGACTTCCATCATCTTCAAGATACCCCATATACTCTCCATCAGTGCTATAATCCACGTTGCTACTAGTACCAGTACCTTCAAATGCTACAACACTACCGTTTTTTCCAACGCATTGGTAATAATTATTTACCAATGTCTTGCCATCCTTCGTTAACGTGTTAGTGAAACTACTGTTAGATTTTTTAAACGCAGTACTTGGTGAGTTAACAGTGATATAGTCAACGACTGAAGCCGGGACATTGACTTTTACGCGCACATAAGCATCGTTTGCTCCATCATTATTTTTTACGTAAATAAACTTGCGAATTTGTTTACCGGGGACAATGTTGCTATATTCATCATAAACATAGGTTCCCTCACTAGCGCCAGTTCCATTAGCGTCAGCAACACCATCATAATACTTATAATCATTATTAGCATTAATCTGTCCAGTCCCTTCAGCATCCGCAATAATCTGCGCGTCGGTAAATGCCCCAGTTTGACCTTGGAAATTTTGTGCTACGACGTGATTATTATCCCAAGCTGTTAACTGACCATCCGTATAATTCGAGTAAGAAGTACCGAGAATAATACCAGGAGTACAATAAACCAACTTAGCATTATACAAACCGTTCGCTGCAGCGCAGTTATGATTATCATTATTTTGCGTAGGAGCTGCCGTTGTTAAATTATTAATCCCTTCACCACCCAACATATTACTATTAACGCGGTGTAACTGTGATTCGTATAGTGTTATATCAATATCACCTACAGTAAAACTATTCGTCGCAGCTTCATTATCCGTAAAATACGCAATCGTCCCGCCAGCAACCAAAGCTGTTACACCAAGCACTGCTGCAGTCGATAGTACAGTTTTTCTATTTACCTTCATTTTAATAACTCCTTTTATTATTAATTATTATTAAACTAATATGTTTCTCCTGCATCCGCAAACGCACTCACCGCATTTGCAAACCCAGCAGTCTGAATCGCATCCGAATAGGTGCGGATTCCTAATGTACAGTCGCCACCGCTACTACTTTCCGAACATGTCAGCAAGTCAGTCTTCCCAGAAATATCGCCAAACCTGATTCCAAGCATAGGCCATTCCCGAGTTGTATCACCTACTGCCAACTTGTTTTCACTTATAATATAATATTCCGCATAAGTAGGCTCACTTCCCACTTCCACGGACGAATCATAAATCACCGTATAATCAACATTACTGCATGTGTGATTAGCAACAGTTTCAACTACACAATTATCTGTCATCATTGGTAGATCTAGCGTTATCGCGCCGGCCAAGGCAATCGGAATCACTACGCGGAATCTTTGGTAAACTGGGATGTTGCCAGTATTGGTAGCCTGCAAATAATATGGCATCTCAGAAAGTTCAACGCTGTCTTTGTACACATATCCATCAGCTGGCACATATTCACTAGCATCCAATATATGCTTTTCACCACCAGTAATGTCATCATAGATTTTAAGCTCCGTCGACACACTACCAACTACGAAGTTGTTTGTCGTCGAATCAGTATCAGTAAAATACGCCAATGTCGTCACCGAACTTAACATACAAACCACCATCACCACTAGCGAAACCACTGTGATTCTAATCTTGTGATACATTTACCTCCTTTCTCTACCTTTAATTTTTATACTCCACTTCATGCTACACTTTTTCTCGCAGTTTTCCTCCTTCCTTCCAAAGTATCTGGCAAAAAAGTCCACGCTAGTAGGAGAGTTCCCACTACTAGTGTGATATATATGCCAGGCGGCTGCTGGACATTATGCACGATATAACCAATCACCGGAGCCACGATGACTGGCGTTCCTATAACATTCTTATAATGCACCAACTTTGCATCAGGCGTTTCGTTGGCATCCCCCTTCGTTTTAAATCTCCACACGCTAGAATCATTTTTATCAACTTCAATGCCAACTATCCTATGTGTCACGACGGTATTATCGTCACCTGCAACAAACGAAATCACGTCACCCTCCTTCAAAGAATAATAATCGACTGGTTTTACATAAATCAATGCTCCAACTGGATATTCTGGAGTCATTGACCCAGACATTACGGTAAACGCCTTAAATCCGGCGATTTTCATCCCCACCAACACAACGGAAAAGACTACAATCACCGCCGTCACAATCGCCCCAAATCGTGAACCCCAAATCTTATAACTTTTCCGTTTTTGACTTGACCCCATCTTCTCCAAAGCACTAGAAAAAACCACTTCACTTTGTTCTTCTAAAGTTTTCACCGGTTCAGAAGTTCTAGTTTTTACATTGACCACGACAGGAGCGCATGCATCATCGCAAAACTTAACCTCTACCTTTTTTCCTCCACTCATCTCTACTTTAATTATAAACGTTTTTATTTTTAACGCAAGCGTAATAATATAAAAAATCCCCTCCGCAGAGGGGACAAGACCAATTTATATTTTACTAATTATCAGCTTTCGTTCCCTTCCTTCCCCCTCAGAATGCGTATCAATGTCCGAATAATCTTGTGCTAATTTGTGTACCACTCTTCTATCTGCTGCATTCAGATTTATCTCCATCGGTTCACCAGTCTCACGCACCTTACGAATCCAGCCTTCAGCTTTTTCAGCAATACGATCAGCTCGTTGTCTTTTATAACTTGCCACATCGACATTAACCCTCACTATTTCCGCACCTCGCGCGACCAGAGCCATCGATACGATATGTTGCAATGCCCGCAAATTATCTGCATTTCGTCCAATCAAAAGTGAATTTAACGAAGTTGATGGTACCGAAAGCTGAATCACTTCATCATCAATCGTCGATGATACCGCCACGTTTATTCCAAAAAAGCTCAGCAAATCCTCCAAGTACTTCGCCGCAAATCTGATTGATTCGTCTTTATTCATTAATTATCTCCTTTTCTTTTTAATATCACGGGCGGAGATTTTTTTGATTTTTGTACCTGTCTTTTTATTTTCAATTATTTCTGCTTCTTGAATCTTTTTTAATTCCCTAGTCATCGCCTTATCAGTTGCGTCATCCATTTCATTACGCGCCCGGCTAAAGATAATCTTCTGTTGCAAAATCGTAATTATGTTGCTAAGGAAATAATAAAACGCTAACGCACCATGCAGATTAATCATAATAATAAACATCATAATCGGCATCATCTTAGACATTTGATTAGATGTTATGTTATTAATCTCACTATCATCAAGCTCTTTTCCTTCTTTCGCTTCCCGAATCAAATCACGAAACTTCTTACTCTTCTCAGACTTACCAGAAGGCATCTGTTGTTTAGTCGCAAAATATTGTGCCACTGCCGCAAATATCGCGCAGGCCAACATGAATACCGCACTCCAACTAAATTTTGCCGGATTAATTACATCACTTGCTTTAGCTTCCAAATTAATCGCACCAAACAATTGTGGATGAAAATCATACTCTGTTTTCTCTTCCGCCGAAATCTCTTTGTTCACCAAATCACTTAAGTATGCTTCTTGTTTCTCTTCTAGTGCCCTTATTTCTGAACCTTCATACGCTACAATCCCATAGGCTCTATTCATCAAATTATCCGTCGGCAACGGCGTCGCAATCACCCTAATCGCCGAAAATAGCGCCACAAAGATTGGTAATTGAATTATAAGTGTCAATATCGAAGCAAACGGTTTAATATTATACCGTTTATATAAATCCATCGTCTGCAAAGATTCAAGTTGTTTATTACCATTACAATTCTTCCTAATCTGAGTCAGTTCAGGCTGAATCTTCCGCATCAATTTCGTTTGGTTAAGCTGCTTAATTGTTAGTGGCCACATTGCAAGCTTCACGATAATTGTAAATATCACAATGGCAAGCCCAAAATCGTGCACCAAATTAAATATCACAAATAGAATATTGACTATTGGCCGCACTACTAGCAAATCAATCAAATTAAACGGCCCACCAACGATAATAGAGCCCACCACAAAGGCAATCACTAACCCCCAAGTTATTATTTTCTTTACACTCCAATTTCTCATAACTTCTTCTTATTATAACACACTTTACTCTCTTCCACTAGTTCCCCTAAATCCTTCTCCAACTCACCAAACGGCACCTTCATTACATCAGCCGAATAAATTACAAAAATATAATCTCGCTTTTTCGGTATTAGATCAAAATTTTTCCTCAGCGCCTCATACACTCTTCTTCGAATTCGATTCCTCCCCACTGCCGATTTCACAACTTTTTTTGACACCACTACGGCAATTCTCGTAAAACCACGCTCATTATCTACAAAAACCAAAGACATACGCGCTCGGCGCACGGTCTTTCCCTTCTGATACACATATCTCACTCCGCCACGTGAATGAAATCGATATTTTTTGTTCAACATATTATATATTATATACCAAATAAGCCCTTGCGGGCTTATCCTTAGGCTGTTAATCTTGCACGTCCTTTCAAACGACGTCGTGCTAATACCTTCCGTCCATTAGCAGTAGCATTTCTTTTCATAAAGCCATGCTCAACTTTACGTTGGCGCTTGTGTGGCTGATATGTTCTCTTTGGCATATTATTCCTTAAAATTTATTATTTCTCAAATACTTGTTATAGTATACCGCATTTTTCCACAATTTTCAAGAAGTTTTCCACAGACATATAGAAGAAATGCCGTCCATGTGGAAAAATCCACCCCTGTCAACCCAAGCCGTATATTACAAAACATTTTTTACCACCGCAAAACCTGTGGAAAACTTCCCCATTTCGTGCTATACTTATCATTAATAAAAGGAGGTTACACCAATGTATAGCGTGTGGGAGAACGCTTTAGCTGAAATTGAGCAAAAAGTTTCGCCAGCCAATTACTCAACTTGGTTCCAGGATACTTCTCTCATCTCTACGGAAAACGGTATAATCACCATCGGCGTCAAAAATAGTTTTTATGTTAAACAGTTACGTTCTAAATTCTTAGACATCATCAAATCAGCTCTTACTAAAAATGGCCTAGAAGTCACCGAAGTCAATTTTGAAGTTCAAACCAAGGGCAAAATCAAAGTTCGTCCTCGCGAAGTCGCCTCCGCCAGCGAAATCATTAAAAAATCTCCCGCCATCCATAAATCCAACACCAGCTCCAATAATAACGGACTAAACAACAAATATACCCTAGATAGCTTTGTCATCGGTAGTAATAACGACGTCGCTGTTGCCGCCGCTAAAAGCATCATTGATAACCCAGGCACTCGTTGCAACCCATTCTTCCTCTACGGTGGCCCCGGCCTTGGTAAGACACACCTTGTTCAGGCCATCGGGAACGAGCTCATCCGCCGCAACCCTGACTACAAAATCCTCTATACTCCAGTGTCGCGTTTTTTCTCGGATTTCATTGACGCCATCCAAAAAGGCAAAGGTAAAGATTTTAACCGCCAGTTCGAAAAACTAGACTGTCTTATCATCGATGACTTCCAGTTCATTGTCAACAAGGAAAAATCCCAAGAAGAGTTCTTCAATATTTTCAACAACCTATATCAACTCAACAAACAAATCATCGTCACTTCAGATCGTCTCCCATCACAAATCAAAACCGTCGATGAGCGTCTCGCCTCTCGTCTCACTTGGGCTGGTGCCTTCGACTTACAACTACCAAAATTCGAAGATAAATGCGCCATTCTTCGTGCCAAGGCCGAACTCATGGGTGCCGAAATAGAGCCCGAAGCTATTGAATATATCGCCGAAAATATCAACACTAACATCCGCGACCTTGAAGGTGAACTATCTACCATTCTCCTCATGTCTGAAGTGCGCAATCTTACTCCATGGGAGCTCATCCAGAATGGCTCCGCCAACATCAATAAATCCACCAAGCTTCGTCCAGTTTCTAGCAAACAGATTGTTGATAAGATTGCTAAATACTACAACCTCTCAGTCAAAGAGATGTGCAGCAAATCCCGCGTCAGCAACATTAAAACTGCTCGCCAAGTTACCATGTATATACTCAGTAAAGAACTCTCCATGAGTACCACCAAAATCGCCACCGAAGTTGGCGTCAAAGATCACACTACCGTAATGCACGGTATCAATAAAATTGAATCCGACCTCAAAATTAATTTTACTCTCCGCGACCAAATCGAAGAAATCAAGGAACATATTTATGGTTAAAAATTTTACTCAAAATGTGGAAAACCAGTGCATAACTCCGCGTAAATCTTTGCGAATTTCCGCTGCAAAACTTTGTGCAAACAATAATTATTTTATACAAAACGTGGAAAACACCACTTTCCCACCAACTTTTCCGCATCTTTTCACAACTTTATTCACAACCAACTCGCCCCAGTCACTACTCAATTTTTTCCACTTATCCACAGACTCTACTATAACTACTATTAATAATATAAAAGAAAGGATTTAAAATGGAGATTGAAGTTACACAAGAAAAGTTAAGTAAAGCTTTAAATAATGTCAGTCGTATAGCTGTAGGTAAAGTTACACTCCCAGTATTAAATAATGTACTCATTAGGGTAAGCAATAATAAAGTCTCTCTTGTAACCACTAACTTAGACATGGCTATAGTAGATTTTCTTCCAGTCTCCAATTTCAAGGATGGCGTTATTACTGTCCCCGCCAAACTCCTCGCTGAATTCGTATCTAATCTTCCCAAAGGCCAAACTATCAAAATTACCGAAAAAGACAACAAAGTTACTATTGCATCTGGTAAATATAAATCCACCATTAACGGCTCACCAGCCGATGACTTCCCGGAACTTCCAGAAATTAACGAGGAAAATGCCGTTATCTTCAAGATGGGCATTGACGAATTTAAAACCGGCATATCCGAAGTAATTATTGCAAGTTCTAATGACTTAACTCGTCCAGCCCTCACCGGTATTTATTTTAATACTAGCGATAAAACACTTGCCATTGCTGCCACCGATGGTTACCGCCTGGCTGAAAAGAAACTGATTAAAAACGTCCAAAGCGAAATCGGCGCCATTGTTCCAACCACTACTCTTCAAGAAGTATTGCGCGCCATAAGTGATGATATGGAAGAGATAGAAATTTCTTTCAACGACGACCTAGTACGTTTTCGCCTTGGCGAGATTGAAGTTGTATCTAAGTTAATTGATGCAAGTTTTCCAGATTATCGTCGCCTTATTCCAAAAGATAATAATATTAAACTTGAACTTAATCGCAGCGAATTAGTTCGCACTACTAAGTTGGCCGCCCTTTTTGCTCGTACGGTTAATGGCTCCATTGTTTGTGAAGCCAAAAAACCAGACATCTTCTCGGTTAAGTCTGTTGCTAGTGAACTTGGCGAAAACGATTCTGTAATTGAAGCTACTGTTGAGGAAGAAGGCAAAGTTGCACTGAGTTCGCGCTTTCTTATGGATGCCCTGAATGCTCTTGGTAGCGAAATAATTACTTTTGAGTTCTCCCCAAACATTACGCCGGTCGTCCTTCATAATAAGAAAAACGACGATTACACTCATATCATAATGCCACTTAATTCATGATTATTCAATCTATCTCACTTACTAATTTTCGTAATCATTCCGATTATCACTTAGATTGTAATTCAGATACTACTTTGATACTCGGTAAAAATGGTTGCGGTAAGACTTCAGTGCTTGAAGCTATCTATATCGCCTTACGTGGTAAAAGTTTCCGCGCTACCGATCCAGACATATTAAAGCGTGGTACCGATTTTTATCGTATCGAATTAAAAGAAGAGGGTGGTGAAGTTATTGTAGTTACGTATGATGGTACAGCTAAAACATTTACTGTTTCCGATAAGAAAGCTCGCCGTTTACCTAAAGCGTACAAGTATCCCATCATCCTTTTTCAACCATCCGACTTAAATCTTATCAGTGGCTCGCCTTCTCGCCACCGAGACTATTTTGATACTTTCTTTTCTAGTTTGAGCGAAGAATATAATAATTCCCTTTCCAAGTATGAAAAAGCCTTGCGTCAACGTAATGAACTCCTCAAATCTGATGAGATTACCGAAACTTCCCTTTTCTCTTGGAATATCTTGCTTGCGAAATATGGCACCAAGCTTGCAAGTCTCCGTGACTCATTGACTAGTGAAATAAACAATTCATTAACCACTACTTACGCCTCAATTGCTGATAATGCCGATCAAGTCAATTTACTATATCAAACGGATGTTATCGGCAAAAACGAGAATACATATTTAGCCACATTAGAAGCTAATTATAGCAAAGATCATTATTTGGGCCATACAGGTTTCGGTGTTCATAAAGATAATTTTGTTTTTGAATTTAATCATAACCTCGCTGATGGCTCTGCATCGCGCGGTGAATCACGCTCTATTATTCTTGCCCTCAAATTCACTGAAGCCAATTTAATCATCAATAAACTCGGACAAAAACCTATCGTTTTGCTTGACGATGTTTTTTCCGAGTTAGACGACACTCGCCGTAAGTGCTTAGTGGATAATTTCAAAAACCACCAAGTTATCATTACTAGTGTAGAAGATTTTACTCGCTAGTCACAGACTCGCCATTCATTGCTAGCACTTCTTGATAATATTTTTCAAGACAGGCTAGTACCGGATTGCCAGTTCCTACGTATGGAATATTGTTGTAAGCTGTCTGCCCACCATCATACATCTGTAGTGCTTTGGTTGCTCTCACCATAGATACATAACGCTGTGCGTATTTGTATTCATCCCAGCTGCTGTTATCTTTAGAGTTCACGAAAGCGGCACCCGTGGCAATATCCGCATGATCATTTTCGCCAGTGAATAGGTTTACAATTTTCTTCCAGACCGTACTGAGCAAATCCGAAACCTTACTAATAAATGGTATTTTTCCGTAAGAAGCATTTTCTGTCCCTGAATCATCCTTGTTGTCTAAAGCTTTTAGTATGCCACCATCCGTCACGCCGAGTGGAGTAATGCGACCTACATTATACCTAATAAACTTTTCAAATGTAGACCCTTTCTTCACCTCGTAAGTTCCATCCTCACTAGCTTCGATATTTTCATTCATCACGCTAATAAATGTTGGATCACTAATGTTAATGGTGCTCATATCGAAGGTTTCATTTCGTGAACACCCTGCTGTACCTACCGCACCAATGCTTTCCATCCTTTCGCAATTACCATAATTTGTCATATATGAATCATTTTCATCATCTGCATGTACTGAAGGTAATACTGAAGAAATAGAACTAGCTGCTACTCTAGATATAGATGCGACCTTATTTAGGAAAGTCCCGGATTTCATTGTGCTTATAGCAAACTTATATACTATTGAGCCTAGAAAAGTGTTCTTAGAAGTAATATCAAGTGGACTTCGGTGTAGCCGATCCACTTCGGCCTCTAATGCTATTATTGTATCAGTCGCTCGTCTATAGGCGGCTACTTCTTCGGCGCCACCAGCCGTCGCTCCACTTTGTAGCGCTAGAGATGCTCCTACATTTACTGCACCTTGAACTAGTAATTCTCCAGCATTCACACCTTTAATGGACTCAAAGGAATTATCCACTAGTGAGCTATTAATAATTGGTGTTACTGCTTGCAAGGACTCACTAGATGAACCAGAACTTTTTATTCTACCAATTGTTCCGCGTACACCAGAGTCTGTGGATGTGTATGAGCCAAGTAGCGCTCCATATCCCACCGATTCTCCACCGAGTTGTTGATTTTCCACAGTCTTCAACACTCGTTCAGTAGAATAATTCGCCACATTGTTAACATCTAATCTTTCACCGGAAAGCAATGCATAAAGACTTGGCGCCTCTAGTGCACTTCCGGTTACCTGTTTTACTTCACCACTCGTTACGTCCACCACTTCCACGACTGAATCTTGATAAAGATAATTCATCGCTTCGTTTATTTTTGAATCGCTACCATCTCCAGCTTTCATTTTGCTAATGTTTTCCATTAGTCCCACATAAAACGCACTAGACTTTTGTTCGGTAGCAATAGAATCGGCAATACTTAATGTGCTTGCTGCATCACCATCTGAATTCTTTTCCCCGACAGCGCTCACAAAGCTACCCGCATCGCTTCCCGCTGATTGTTCACTAACTACAGTATCTACACTACACAATACCGCTTCATCTTCGTTTTCGGCTATTTCGCCATCACTGTTCTTGCAAGTCACCGCCTCATCACCCTCACCAACCGTAATGCTATTCCCTTTTCCTACCGCCCCATTCATTACTTCATCAAAACTTTTGCCATTATTCTTGTAATTATTTCGTGAAATACCCTGCTGTTTAAAAACGGTTTCCGCAGCATCGTCGTAGTAATAAGCCGCCCTACCATAGGTTGCGCCAGTAAAAGCATCATACAATCTTGCGTCACTCATCACTGCGCTAGAGAATTGTGAAGCAGATATTACCTTATCACCCATTTTGAGCGATGTGCCATTTTCAGACTCCTGGAAATCATTTACCCCGCCATTCCCTACTAACACTCCCGCATTCTTAAGTCTCGCAATCGTATTTGTTGGTACTTTACCTTCGGCCAGTGTTTGTTGAAAAATCTGCGTCTTCATCTGTACGGCATCTGTATACTGTACATCCGTTTCCTCAATTAACCTTTCTGAAATTGCTGTCGGGATTAGATTCCCCGCGCTAAAAAACACTAAAAACACCACCAACACCAATGTAATAAAAATCACCGCACCAAAACCCTTCTTGAGCTTCAGTGGGCTCTTTTTCTTACTTTGTCCACTCCCAGAAAAAACAATCTGGTTATTGTTTACGGCTGATTCTTCGTTTGACCTTAAGACCTCTTCAGCAGTCATACCTAAATTATAACATATTTGATATAATTATTATAATATGATTAAAGTTGACAAAATTATTCCTGGTGGCCAGGCCATCGCTACTCTAGAGGATGGTAAAAAGATTTTTTTCTGGAATGCTTTACCTGGCGAAGAGATAACTGATTACAGAATTACTAAAAATAAATCTCATTACGCCGAAGCCATTGCTACTGATATTGCGAACGTATCACCATATCGCATTATCCCACAAGATTCATGTTACCTCTCTACCTCTCCTTGGCAAATTATTAGTTACGATTACGAATTAAAGCTAAAACAAGAATTAGTTACCGAAATGTTTCGCGAACATCAAATCATCATTGATGTTCCTGAAGTTGTGACCGACTACCAAGACTATCATTATCGAAACAAAATGGAATACTCTCTCTACTGGGATAACGACGCCAATAAAATCACTCTTGCTTTTCATGAACGCGGCTCTCATCGTAAAATTCCTATTAAAAGTTCCAGCATTGAACGTCCAGAAATTTTCACCGCCGCGAAAATCATCGTAGAAAAACTCAATCATGCCCACGAAGAAGCTCGCAAATATCAATCACTGCTCCTTCGTTGTAATCAGAAAGGTGAAATCTCTGGTGGCCTTTATGAAAACGGTAAACCACACCAAGTATTTAACAACCTCACGGATACTATCCTAAACCACGAGTATTCATATTCGCCAAATGGATTCTTTCAAATAAATCTACCGGTCTACGAGATGGCTCTCACCGAAATTAAAAAACACATCATCACCAATAAAGTTCTCGACCTCTATGCTGGTGTCGGCACCATTGGTCTCTCAGTCGCCCGTGACAAAAATCTTACTCTTGTAGAGTGTGATAAGTCTGCATTTAGGGAGTTGGCCAAGAATTGTAATATGGCGAACGAACCTTCTTTCGAGGACCATAAGCTCGGCCGAACGGCCTTGAGTGTGTCCGAGAAAGAACGGTTCGGAGCCACCATTCCAATTTTAGATAAATCAGAAAACGTCCTAAATAACATTCAGAACGACCAAACCGTAATTTTAGATCCTCCTCGTGCTGGCTGTGATTCTAAACTAATTGCAAAAATTCTAGAAGTATTACCGCAAAGAATCATTTATTTGTCTTGTAATCCTGCCACTCAAGCCCGTGATGTCAAAATGCTACTCGAAAAATACCATGTTACAACAGTCAAAACATTCAACTTCTTTCCGCACACTCCCCATATTGAGAACTTAATTGTGTTATCATTGTAGCATGGATATTACAAAAAGACGTTTATTTGTCGCAAATAATCTATTTATTTTTGTGATGACGGCGGTCATGGTAACCATTACGCTAACTTTCGGTTCCTGGGCGGCACGCAAAGATAATGGACCATTTACCTATTGGCAACATGTCGTTACGTTTACTATTCTGAGCAACATTTTTCTCGGCATTGTTGCTCTGGTTGCCGCCATTATCGGCCATAAACGAGCTAAAACTAACCGCCCTCTACCGCGCAAGCTTCTTACATGGTATCTCATCGCTACCACCTCCGGAATGTTGACCTGCCTTACAGTGGTATTTTTCCTTGCTCCAGTCCGTGCTGCCTCCGGCAAGGATTACTTTGATATGGTGCTAGGTCCGATGTTCTTCCTTCACTTTTTTGATCCAATTCTTGCCGCCATTACCTACATCTTCTTAAGCGGCAAATCCAGAACCGCCACCAAAGATCGTTTTCTTTCTATGCTGCCACCAATCATTTATGCTGCACCATATATTATATGTGTTGCCATCATCCATATTTGGCCGGACTTTTATGGTCTCACTTTTGGTGGTCGTTACTATCTACTCTTCTTTGTGGCCATTGCATTTCTATTCATCGTCTTTGGCATTTCCAGTATGTTGGCCTTTTTTCATAATAAATGCGCCAGCAAATCTTCAAAATCCCTCGATGCTTCCGTTGAAAAATCTCTTGATACATGATAATATAACTACAAGACGGAAGTGTGTCCGAGTGGTTTAAGGAGCACGCTTGGAAAGCGTGTGTGCGGGCAACCGTACCGGAGGTTCGAATCCTCTCGCTTCCGCCATTGGTTGATAATAAGGTGGAGGTATGAACGAAGACGTAATAGAACTTAAGGGACTCACGAAGCGCTATGGCTATGGCGATACTGAGTCTTTTGCTTTAAAAGACTTTGATCTCACCATTAAACGTGGTGAGTTTGTCATGATTATGGGTCCATCTGGTTGTGGCAAAACCACACTTTTAAACATTATCGGCCTACTTGATCGTTCTACCAGTGGCGAATATCTATTAAATGGTGAAAACGTTGCTGGCATTTCTTCGCGTCGTAAGGCCCGCCTTCGCGCCAAGAAAATTGGCTTTATCTTTCAAAATTTTAATCTCATTCAGGATTTATCAGTTCTTGAAAATGTTGCACTCCCACTCGTCTACATTAAACAACCTCGCAGCGTTCGTCTCCGCAATGCCTCTTCCGCTCTTAGTCGTTTTCATCTTCAGGAGAAAGAGTATTACATGCCATACCAACTTTCTGGCGGTCAACAGCAACGCGCGGCCATCGCTCGTGCTATTGTGAGTAACCCAGAAATCATCCTTGCCGATGAGCCTACCGGTAACCTAGATTCACGCGCCTCTATTTCCGTCATGGAGGAACTTAAATCCATCCACGAAGAAGGCAATACTATTATTATGGTAACCCATAATCCGTCGCTTACATCTTACGCTACACGTGTTATCAATATGCTAGATGGCCAAATCGACACCGACATTAAGACTGTCGCCGATCATAATTTGCCACAGCGCGTCGAAGATCGTCGCGGTAAGAAGCGTAAACGCAAAACTCGCTCAAGCAACAGGAGGAGAAAATAATGGCATTTTTGTTTCGTACTCATCTAAGGCTTGCCTGCACAGCCATCAAGGAGAACCGCACCCGCTCTTTCCTCACTTGTCTTGGCATTGCAATTGGTATTGCGAGCATCATCTTAATTCTTTCACTTACTGGTAGCATCTCTAATCTTATTGCAAACGAAGTTGATGGTATCGGTTCTGACCTCATCGTTGTGAGACCTAGTACTACCAAAGATTCTGTTACCACGGTGATTGAAGAACTCACCTCGTCTAATTCTTTTCAGAAAAGCAATCTTTCTCTTTCCGACGTCGCTTCTATTGAAAAAATCAACCAAGTGACCGCCGTGGCACCTATCGCTGTAGCCCACAGCACGGTGACCAATGAAGAAAACACCATCGCCTCAACTATGGTCCTCGGTACGAATCCGAACTTCATCACCATTGAGCCACTTGCCTTACGCTACGGTACATTCCTTAGTGATAAAAACAAAGACAACTCAGTTGTCATTGGTCACATGCTTTCGTTGCTTCTTTTCAATACATCTAATCCAGTCGGCCGCACTTTAAAGTTCCACGATAAAACATTTATGATCATCGGCGTCCTCGAAGAAACAACCGATACTATCAACTTTGATAATGTCGACTTCAACAACGCTCTCATTATGGATGCTGACATTCTCGATAGTCTCATCGGTTCCCTTCAGGTTCAGCAAATCAATGTTCGTGTCGCTAGTACTGATAGCCTCAAAGAAGTATCGTCTAAGATTACTTCCACTTTAACTGCCAACAAGCTCGGCGACACAAATTTCTCCGTTGCCTACGGTAGTGAGATTACTCACCCAGCGAGTGCCCTTCTCAATATCATTTCTGGTATGCTTGCGGTTGTCGCTGGTGTAGCACTCGTTGTTGGTGGTATAGGTGTTATGAATATCATGCTTGTTTCAGTCGCTGAGCGTACTCACGAAATTGGCATCCGTAAAGCCGTAGGTGCTTCATTTAGTAATATCTTAATGCAATTTATGTTTGAATCGCTCATCCTTTCCATTCTCGGTGGTTTTCTTGGCATTATTTTGGGTTACATCCTTGCCTTCTTGGTTTCCATTATTACGCCATTTACTCCATATATTAGCTGGCAAATCATCGTCATTACTTTCTGTACCACACTTATTGTTGGTATTCTCTTTGGTATTTACCCAGCCCTCAAGGCCGCCAATAAGAATCCAATCGAATCACTCAAACACTATAGGTAATTATGTCCATTAAGCAAAAACTAGAAAAGCTTCCCTTCTATAACCAAGCTGTCCTCCCTTATCATTTGGCTCAAGCAGTTATTGCCACCAATAAATATCATTATCCGGCGCGTAAAATGAAAGTCATTGCCGTTACTGGCACCAACGGCAAAACCACCACGTGCTTTATGATCTGGAATATGCTTCGTACAGCTGGTCTCAAAGTGGGCCTTATGACTACGGTCGCCTATGGCGTAGACAAAATAGAACCCGAACTCGGTCATATGACTACCGTAGATGCCTTAACCCTTAATCATCGTATTGCCGCTATCAGTAATCAAGGCGCGGAGTATCTCGTTCTCGAGGTTACCTCGCACGCCCTTGCCGAATATCGCACACTTGGCATACCAATTGATATCGCGGTTTTTACTAATCTTACTCATGATCATCTCGACTATCACAAAACTCTCGCAAATTATCGCAAAGCCAAAGGCAAATTATTCAAAAAAGCTAAATTCAGTATTCTAAACGCTGACGATCCAGCCACCAAATACTATAAAACTCTTTCTCGCAAATATATCACATATGGTATAAAAAATGGAGAAAATCGTGCCATAAACATAAAACTCGGTATTTCTGGCGTAAAATATTCATACGGTGATATGAATATTTGTACGCAAATTCCAGGTGAATTCAATGTTTATAATTCCCTAGCCGCTGTTTTAGTTGGCAAAACTCTTGGTCTCACTAATGCACAAATTGAACGCGGTATCAGCTCCCTAGAATCAGTTGAGGGACGCATGAATATCATAGACGAAGGACAACCCTTCACTGTCATCGTTGACTATGCTCATGCTCCAGATGCTCTCGAAAAAGTTTTTACTTCGGTTCAAAATCATAGCGGTAGAATCATTTCGGTCCATGGTGGCGCCGGCCGCCGCGATCCTTCTACCCGCAGTATCCGTGGCGCTATTCTTGCTAAGCATTCTGACATTGTTATTATCACCGAAGACGATTCACGCGACGAAGACCCAGACTTGATTGCCGATGCCTTTATTCAGGGCGCCACCAAGGCTGGCAAAACTCTCGGCAAAGATTTGTTCAAAGAACTAGACCGCAAAAAAGCCATCGAGCTCGCTCTATCCAAAGCGCATAAGGGCGACCTTGTTTTAATTCTTGGTAAAGGTCACGAGAAGACCATCCTTCGTGCTGATGGCCCTCATCCTTTTGAAGATATCAAAATCACCCGCTCACTTTTACGTAAAATGAACAAATGAATTATCTATTTTACTTGATACTCCGCAATTCCATCTACAATTGCGTCATTGTTAATGTCAAGCGATTTTGCAATCGCTACCGCGCAAGCCATATACGACACCGCCATTTCGCCAGGTAAAAATGTAGCTACGTTTATTACTTCTGATTTAATAGACAAAGTTGCTTCAGTTCCTTTTGGATACAATTTAGAACTCAGGATTCTTACTCCCACACCAGTCTGCCCATAGTCAATTGTCGCTTTGCTTCCGTGATAATCTGCAAAAGAGTCATAATGTACATCATCATGATTTAAAATCACGTTTTCCGGCTTCATATCGAATAGGGTTTTTTCGCTATCAATATATTCCGTTGGCGTCATATCAGTTAATGAAGAAGTCACAAAATTCGTCATTGCTGCCGCCGTTACTGGTAATCCATAAAATACGTTTTCTTTTAAGGTTTCTGCCGGGACTGTTACTATCACATAATTTGCCCCTGCTTTCCATGCATCAGATAAAAATTTATGCAACATTCCCATCTTGAACGGCTGATCACTCGCTAGCACAGCTACCTGTTCTTTCGCCGCCTTTAGAATTTCATGTACATAGTGCGCTACAGTAGTCTTACCGGTCGTACCGGTAATCGCTATGAGTTTCATGTCTTTCATCGGATTGCCATAATACGACTTCAAAATCCCTGCCTTGAGTTTTTGGCTTTTAGCTTTCAGTCCACCATTTTTACTTTTATCTTGTGACTTCTCTCGCTTTTCCATAGCCTAATTATATCACATCTATTCTAGCAATTTGCATACCAAGCTCACAATCAGCTGCTTCTCTTTCGGTTCGCTCTCCGCAATCAGCAGTGCAATTGCTGTCAGTGCCCTGTCTGATATCTTCGTTTCACCATTCTTCGTTAGATGATAATCGTTAATCGTCAAAAACAGCACAAATAAAAGCGCCCCAATTCGTTTATTCCCATCATAAAACGGGTGATCCTTAATCACGAAATACAACAGATTTGCCGCCTTTTCCGCCACGCTTGGATACAACTCCCTGTCGTCAAAACTCTGAAATATCGCCGCCAGACTCCCATCAAATTCGCCACCGCGTTTCTTGCCAAATAATTCCGAACCTTTCACGCTTCGTCTTAACTGTTCAATTGCGCGTTCGCACATTTCATTCGTCAATTCTCTACCCTTCTTCGTATGATTTAAAAACCGTAAATCAATCCGCCCATCGTCAAACTCGGCCAGCATCTTGAAGCTCCCCGCATACTTTGAAATTACTTCCAGCACGCCATTCGCTTCCCCAGCGTCTAATTCTAGTCGCGCTGTTAATCGTCGCACTATCCCCATTACGTTTTCTACATCGTGTAATTTCTTAATTTCACGATTGTTAGCCATGGCCTCTAGCCGCCGCTGGTTCACCGCAACTCCGTTCATCAGATATTTCTTCAGTACGGAAGTTGACCACACTCTAAATTGCGTCGCCTTCTTGGAGTTCACTCTATACCCTACCGAAATAATCGCGTCCAAATTATACATTTTCACTTGATATTTTTTACCATCAGGTCCAGTATGTGCATTTTTTGCACATACTCGTGCTTCGTCTAGTTCCCCATCGGCAAAAATGTTTTTCAGATGCCGCCCTATCACTGTCCTATCCACTCCGAACAGTTCAGTAATTTGCGCTTGCGTCGCCCAAATTGTCTCGCCCGTCGTATCAACATCAAAAACCACTTCCCCCTTTGCACCTTCATAAATCTCTATCCGCTTCTCGGCCTCCATCTTAAATCCATTATACACTATCTGTGTTATAATACTTTCATGAAATTAGATTTTATCCCCGTAAAAACTCGTATCGTTCGCCCGCCCAAAGACGACATTTCTGACCTTATCGATTCCCTAGAAGTTCAGGATGGAGACATTATTTTTATTACTTCTAAAATCCTCGGTCTTCATGAAGGTCGCACTATGAAAATTGGCGATATTGACAAAAAGGATCTCATCAAGAAAGAAGCTACTCGCTATCTAGATTATAGTAATCCAGCTGGCAACTTTCATGTTAATCTTACCGTCACCCAAAACGTCCTTATTCCCGCCGCAGGTATAGATGAATCCAACGCCGATGGCTACTATGTGATGTGGCCAACTAGTCCAGACCAAACCTGTCAGGATATCCGCACCCACCTCATGACCAAGCACCACCTCTCTCGTCTCGGGGTAGTCGCCACCGACTCTCATACTACACCTCTTCGCTGGGGCGTCACTGGTATCACCATCGGACTTGCCGGCATTGAGCCGTTGCGTGACATTCGTGGCGAACCAGACCTTTTCGGCCGCGAGATGGAAGTTACTAAAGTCAACCTTATTGATCCACTCACCAGCATGGCTGTCCTTCTGATGGGTGAAAGCGATGAATGTACCCCAATTGTTATTCTTCGTGGCTATCAAGGCATCCCATTTAGTGACACCGCTTCCATGGATGATTTTAAAATTGAACCCGAAATCGATCTCTACTCACCACTCATTTCGGTTATGCCACCTACCACTGAGTAAGCTAAATTTCAATCGCACTCTCGCATCCGATATTATTTTTCAAGTCCTTTTCAATCTGTTTCCGGTATCTATCTTCTTCTGAAAATACACAACCACAGTATTTTTGCATATACATTCCCAGTTCCCTTGCCTTTGCTTGCCCCTCGCGAAATCCCACACGAAAATCACGGTACAAAAACTTCACTCCAGATAACTCCGAAAGTTCCTCGCACACTCGCACTAGTTCCTCATGTTTCTGATACGGCGATACCAAAAGCGTTGTTGTAAAGGTATCATAGCCATTTTTTGCTGCATACCTTACACATTCCGTCAGCCGTTTGCGATAGCAATAATTCACACATCGTCCAGGTATATCAGAAACCACATTTCGGCAAAACTCATCTAGTCCATAGTCCTCTATGAATATAGCCTTTACATCTATCGACTTGCAATAATCTTTAAGGCAATCCCGTCTCGCTTTATATTCCATATACGGATGGATGTTCGGATTATACCAAAAAACCGTTGGTTCCACCCCTTCCGCTCGCAACGAATCTATACAGTACACCGAACATGGTGCACAGCATGTATGCATCAATAATTTCATCTCTATTATTCTACCACATTTGGGTGATATGGACAAATAAAGCAAAGTGTGATATAATTATAAGATAGGCTTTCAGCCAAATTTTAGGAGGTACCTTAAAAATGAAGAAAACCATGTCCTTTATCGCTTGTGTCATGCTGATGTTCATCCTTGCCGTTGGTACTTTTGCCCTCGCTGGTGAGATTCCGGGCAAGAATAGCATCTATCTTACCCTGGTAAACAAGGAATACGGTTTGCCCGAGGACTGGCTTGATCAAATCGAGCTCATCACCAGCCACGACCCGTGGGGTGACGAGGTGCAGGTTGAGCGCGTCACATTCGAACATTTCGAGGCATTACATGACGAACTGCTCAGTCGGTACGGAATTGATATTCGCATTGACAGCGCCTATCGCTCCATTCCTGACCAAGAAGAAACCTGGGCCTACTTCAGGGATTTGTACGGTGAAGAATATTGCGCGAAATACCTCGCCAAACCTGGTTATTCTGAGCATCACACTGGCCTCGCCATTGACATTTGCCTCATCAAGGACGGTAACATTATCAATGACAACGAAGCCATGATTGCCGACGAAGAGACTTTCGCTATCATTCATCGCGTCATGCCGGAGTACGGCTTCATTCTTCGCTATCCCCTTGGCGCCGAAGATTACACCGGCTACGCTTACGAGCCGTGGCATTTGCGCTACGTTGGTGAAATCCCCGCCGCCGAAATATCTGTCAGTCATATCACTCTTGAGGAGTACCTGTATATGACCTGATGCACCTTAAAACCCGCCTTTAAAAGGCGGGTTTTCTAATACTCAAATAAAGACAAACAAAAAAACGGCTTCTTGAGGCCGCATGTATACTTGGCGGAAGCGAGGGGATTCGAACCTCCGAGAGTCTTGCGACCCTACACGATTTCGAGTCGTGCGCCTTCAACCACTCGGCCACGCTTCCACCCACAATTCTATCATAAAATCTCACAAAATACCACACAAATCTTAAAAATATGTTATAATAAATGTGTCACCGTAAAAAGTGATGCTCATTTAATTTCTAGGTGGATGTTGATTTAACTAAGACATCCACATTTGCACCAAAAGACCCTAAAGGTCCCGCGGTGAATCAATAATCAGGTTGTGTGCCCGTAGCTCAGCTGGATAGAGCGTTTGCTTGCGGAGCAAAAGGTCGTAGGTTCGAATCCTGTCGGGCATACCAATTAAAGAAGACCCTTTAGGGCTCTTTTTTAATTTCAGTAGTAATTTTATGTTACAATAAACATATGCAATGGGACAAAGCTACCGATATTATCCTTATCGCCGCCATCGCGACGCTTGCGATTTTTGCCGGTCTCGGTCTCTATCAGTGGATTACTCGCAAATCCCTCAAAAAAGTCGATAGACGCCTTCTTTTCATCCCCATTCCTCTCGCCATCATGGCTGTCACTTATTTCATTTTTGACAAATTCTTTATCTTGAATCTTCGTCCAGACGGCTCTGGTGAACCATCTTTTCCCTCTACCCATGTAATGGTTGTCGCCACCATCTTTTTTCTCGTCACTATCAATCTTAATACCTACATCAAGCAAAAGCCTCTTCGTGTCCTTATTGAAATTCTTATGCTCGCACTTCTCTCCATCACCTGCGTTGGTCGCGTCATGGCCAACAAACATTGGATTTCCGACGTCATCGGTGGTCTAGCTTTCGCGTTCATCTTTTCCGAAATCTACTATTACATAATCAAGAAATGGAGCAAAAATGAGTAGCGTATTTACCAAAATCATCAACGGCGAAATCCCCTGTTACAAAATCTACGAAGACGACAAAACCCTCGCTTTTCTAGATATCAACCCCGAAACCCCAGGTCACACTCTCGTCATCCCAAAGGTTGAAGTCGATAAAATCTACGACCTAGAAGATGAAGATTTTCACGCCCTCATGAGTACCGCCAAGAAATTATCTCGCCACATGGAACAAACTCTCGGCGCCCGCACTATTTGGAAAGTCATCGGTAGCGATGTTCCTCACGCCCATGTTCACCTTCTCCCCTTTGACAAAACTTGGTATCAGAACCGCCGTATCGACTTTACCGAAGACGATTTCAAGGCAATGCAAGACAAACTCTCTCTTAAATAATTGACAAAATATAAAAACTGCAAAAAAACTATTGACATTTTTCATCAAGTGTGATACAATAAAGACAATGAACAAAACATTTATTGTTCTTGTTCAAATACCTTAAAAAGGAGTGTGACGATAAATATGGATCGAACCATGTTTATGCAGGAAATGAAAAAGATCTGAGGCAGCCGGCGGCCCCGGCGTCCGAGTACGCAAGCGGGGCGCCTAGTGGCACCCACGATAGAATTTGGTCTGTGAGCCAAAACTAGCCCGAGCGCTAATACCGTTGGTTGCCACTTCGGCGGTAAACGGCGGTATCACCGCCGACATGAACAATGCGGCATCTTTCGCCGCCACCAGGTCAGTATAAATGGAGGTTAATCTATGCATTGGCATTAGCAACCTTAACCATGTTTCCCCAG
>JAZUND010000042.1:0-24943 GCA_045603965.1 Candidatus Nanosyncoccus sp.
GTGGACCAAAATCATGCTCATCCACATATTTTACAATCCGTTTCAAAAGTTCTGGCGACATAATATATTTTGAAACATTAATCAAGTTAGATGGTGCATCTTCCGGTTTTGGTTTTTCTACTACTCCAGTCAAGCGGCCATCCTCCACCGATAATACGCCATATTTCTCCACATTCTCATGCGGTATTTCCACACCAAGTATCGCCGAATTACCCGCCTCACCAGACGCTTTCATCAATGCTTCTGCCGCCGATTCTCCATTTGGGTTCCAGATAAAATCATCACCCATAAATACTAGCACTGGCTCGTCAATTTTGTACTCGTTTACCACCATCGCAATCGGCACTGCTGTTCCATATTTTGCCGACGGGTCCTGTACCGTATAATAAATCGTCACATCATCCGGCAAAGTTTTAGCGAGCTTCAATCTATCTTCTTTACCACGTTCCACCAAATATTGGTTAAGCGCCAAATTATCTCGATAAAATTCTCGCACTTGACACGGCTCTGTGTCTGATATCACCATATAAATATCTTTCACGCCAGCTTTAATCAACTCCTGCACCGAATAGTCAACCAAAGGCCGGTTTCCCACTGGCAACATAGACTTTTCAATAATTTTAGTAATTGGTAGTCGCCTAGTGCCCCAACCCGCGACTGGAATAATAGCTTTAGTAATCATAATAAGCTAATTATAGCACATCAATCAAGGCTGCACGCCATGGCTTCGGCAAATCATCCTGCCCCAGCAAAGTCGCTATAGTCGCCGCCATATTTTCTAATCCAGGATTGATGATCGGCGCCAAACGATATTTATAACGATTCTTCGTATTGTCATATATAATACACGGCACCTTATTCGTTGTATGTGAAGTTTTTGGATTGCCGTTCGTATCCAACAGCTCTTCTGCATTACCATGGTCAGCCACCACAATCAACACTCCGCCCAGCTCATCTAGTTTCTTCGCTATCCTTGCTAAAGATATATCAATCGCCTCCATCGCCACAATCGTCGCACTCATATCTGCTGTATGCCCAACCATATCACCACCAGGATAATTCACTCGCACAAACTTATATTTACTCAAATTTTCAATCAACTTGTCCGTAATTTCTGCCGACTTCATCCACGGTCGCGTCTCAAACGGCTCCGTATATGATTCTACTTCTTCAAATACTTCCCCTTTTGCTTTCTCGTAACTATTTCCATTGAAATAATACGTCACGTGTCCAAATTTCACCGTTTCCGAAATTGCATATTGCGATATACCACGCTCTCCCAAAAACTGATTCAAAGTTTCATTTACTATTACCGGCTCCACTAGTCTATGCTCTGGCACATGTGTATCCGAATTATATTCTGTCATCCCAGCAAAATAAACATCGCTCGGTTTATAATTCCCACGGTTAAAATACGGAAAATCCCAATAAGTAAATGCCATCGCAATTTCAATCGCACGATCTGCTCGAAAATCATAATAAATAAATGCGTCACCTTTATTTACTTTCCCAACAGGCTGATCATTCTCATCTACAATTACGAACGGTGGCAAATCCTGATCTTGCACTTCCGGATTGATTCTTCGCAAAATCTCAATTGCTTCATTTGCCGTCTTGAAATAATAATCCGCCTCACCGTTCATCATTGCATCCCAACCGCGCGCCACTACGTCCCAATTGTTTTCATATCTATCCGCAATATACACCATCCGGCCACCACCATCGGCAATTTTAATATCAATTTCTGAAAACCTCTTTGCAAATTCTTCCAGCTTGTCAATATACCTCGGTTCCGACTGCGGACCCACATCTCTCCCATCAAACACCGCATGAATTCGTATATGTTTTACACCATCTACATAGGCCTGCTCAATCATTTTCATCAAATGCTGAATATCGCTATGAACTCCACCATCCGAAAAAATTCCGGCAAAGTGAAGTGTTCTATGCTCTGCATCTTCCAATACTTGACCAATGGCACCTTTCCAAGCTTCAGACTCAAATACCTCACCTGTTTTAAATGCTTCGTCAATATGTGCGATTCCTTGTCTAAAAGCTCGTCCCGCCCCCATCGTATTATGACCGACCTCAGAATTGCCCATCTGACCATGTTTCAACCCTACCGCTTCGCCAGATGCATCAAGCGCCACATGCAAATATTCTCTCGCAATTCTACCTAAAAACGAAGTTCTCGCTTTACTTACGGCGTTACCAGGTGAATCCGGCGCGAGCCCCACGCCATCAAGAATAGCCAAAACTATCGGCCCATCATACGATAATTTATCCATGAGCTAATTATATCACAAAAAATAGCCCCGAAGGGCTATTTTTTATTTTACAGCGAGAATAAGCATAGTACGATAATATTTGCCACTGCGATACAAGCCACCACACGAATCCCCCACTTAAACCAAGTCGCATAGTCAACTTTTGCAAGTGCAAGCCCTGCCATAATTGCGCCACAAGTCGGTGTAATCAAATTTACTAAACCATTCGCAGAGACAATTGTCATGGCCGCTACATTCGTACTGTAACCAAGATTGGCCGCCACAGGTGCAATAATCGGCGTAGACAAAGTCGCAAGCCCAGAAGATGATGGCACAAGTACCGACAATACCACGTGCAACAAATAGTTAAGTGGTACGAAAGCCATTTCTGGTAATGATGCCAACCAATTTGCAGCATTCACTACAATGAAATTGTCCATTGAAGTCTCAGCCATCAATACTGAAGCACCACGCGCCACAGCAATTACCAATACTACACCAATCATATCATCAGCACCATCAATAAATGTATCGACGAATCCATGCTCGCCATTCCGGTTGATGATTGAAATGATAATTGACATGAGGAGGAACCACAAAGCCGCTTCGTAGAACCACCATGACCCTAGCGGTGCGCCAGTGAGCCATCCAGTCCATGAGTCAAAGAACGTAATTCCGAAATCACCCCATGGGATAAACCCAACAACCATTACTACAAAAGTTAGGGCAAATAGCACCAGTGAGGCAATTTGCTTTCCGGTTAACTTCAAATTATCATCCTCGTTCTCCAAAAACTTTGAGTACTTCTTCTCTGCTGCAGCTTGTTCACGCAAACTCAAGAAAGTTGAGCCTTTGTCACGTTGAACTTTCTTCGCATATTTCACCACAAAGAATGCAGAAATCGCAAGCGTTGTCAGCCATAGCACAACCGCTATTAAAATCACGGTTCCTTGATTAAAATCAATTCCCGCATCTTTCATTGCCGCTACAGCTACGCCAGTTGCAAATGGATTAATCGTTGAGCCAAGTACACCAGATCCTGCACCTAGTAAAATAGTCGCTACACCAACTAGCGGATCCATCCCCGCCGCAAACATTGTCGCCGCAATCAACACATAGAAGCCTACGCTTTCCTCCAAGAAACCATAAGTAGTACCCATCACGGAGAAAATAAGCATTAGCAACAATATCAGCAAATATTCTTTGCCATGCATTTTCTTAACTAGAAGCTTAATTCCGGTTTCAAGTGCTTTTGTTTTAGCCATGATTGCAAGAAAGCCACCAAGCACCATTACGAAAATACACACATCAATTGCATTTTCAAAACCAAGAATCGGCGAAATCAACACTTGCCACAATGCCGCACCTTCCACACCGGAACCAGGCACAATAGCACAACCGTCTTCGCCATACACTTCTTCACATGCCGCTTTCGTTTCAAAAGTCTTCGGCTCCGTCGTCACTTCCTCCGAAATCAACATCGCGTCTTCGTTTTCTGAAATCAGCATCACTTCATCAGTACTACGATTGCTCATCTCATCAGTCGGCACTGGTGCATCCGTCACCATTCGGCTCTGCGGCGCATTTTCACTAGTAATTTCATCGCCTACTGCCGGCGCAAACGATTCACCATCCGGTAGTGGCATCGGCTCTGGCTTTTCGCCATTTTGTAACGCCGCTGGACCACCAGTGGGCATCTCACCCTCCCACTCACCAGGGCCCACATCTACGCTCGGTGTTTCCGTCTCAATATCGGCCGCCATATATTTCGCCTTTGGTAGCACATGTGACAAAATCCCAAGCAGTATAATCAAAATCATAATAATCGAGTACGCCGAAAGCATTGCTCGACTACGCCTCTTGCTACGATTTTTCTTCCTAAACATTTCTTTCCCTTTATTAAATTAATATCTGTTAAATTCCGTGCTTAGTTTCTTGTTACCGATTAAGCCTCCTCTCTGACTAACGCCATCGTCATACAGTGCGAACCACCACGTCCGCGGGAAAGTTCCGAACTCGGAATCTCAATCACTTTTATTCCGTGTCGCTTCAAGGTTTGATTTGTTACGTGATTACGATCATACGCAATCACCACACCAGGTCGAACACACAAAAGATTCACGCCATCGCTCCATTGTTCACGTTCCGCATCAATCCGCTTGCCGTTACCGCACTTTATTAGCTCAACACGATTTAGATGCAAATACTTCTCTAGCACCTTTTGCAAACCCTGATGTATTTCCACAATTTCTAGTTCGCCGCCCTTGCCCTCAGAAATTTCATAAATCGTAGAAATATCCATAATTGCATCCTGCACTGCGAATTTATCAACATCTACCTGCGTCATTACAGTATCAAGATGCATAAAGCTTCGCTCATCCGGAATATCTATTGCAAGTACATACTTAAATTCATTGTTTTTGTCCTTAAACAATTTCCGTGCAAAATTTGCAATCGCATCCGGCTCGGTTCGTTGCGAAATGCCAATCGCCACTACCTCAGACGACAACACCTGAATATCACCACCTTCAATCGAGTAGGGTTCCGTACGATCGTAATATAATTTCACATCATTGTAGAATGGATGATATTGATACACATATTCCATAAAGATGGACTCGCGCGTTCGTGTCACCGACCACATTTTATGTAGCGTCGCACCATGGCCTATCGTCGCCATCGGATCACGCTGAAAATAAATATTCGGAATCGGGTCCATAATCATCTTACCTGTATCGCGCGTCGCATAGAATCCCGACACTGCACCCAGTTTCTTTAGTTCCGATATATCGATTCCCGCAATACACTTTCGCACCATTTCTTTTGTATCTTTAATCCCACTTAAGAAATCATAGCAATGTTTCACTACTTTTGGTGAAGTTACACCCGCCTCCGCGATAAATTGTTCCAAAAACTTCTTCTTAACCGAACGTCCGCCCGCATCCAAAGCTTCCGCCACCAAGTCAACCAGATATACTACTTCCACCCCCTCAGCCCTCAAAGCATTTGCATACGCATCATGCTCTTGCTGTGCAATTTTAAGATAAGGAATATCGTCAAACAGCAATCGCTCCAAAGTATTCGGCGTCAAGTTCAAAAACTCATCACCCGGCCGATGCATCAGTACCTTTTTAAGCGGCGCTATTTCGCTAAAATTGCTAATTACGTTTTTCATTTGCCTCCTTTTTTATTTATCATATAAAGTTAGATACATTACCGCCTTAATCGTGTGCATGCGATTTTCCGCTTCGTCAAATACCGCCGATCTCTCAGACTCAAACACTTCATTCGTCACTTCCATCTCTGTAATGCCAAATTGTTCATGCACATCGCGTGCCACACTAGTATTCAAATCATGGAACGAAGGCAAACAATGAAGGAAAATCGTATTTGGCTTCGCTCGGTTCATCATCTCCATCGTTACACGGTAATCCTGCAACTGTTCAATTCTCTCACCCCATTTTTCTTTATCTTCGCCAAGTGATAGCCAAACATCAGTATAAACTGCATCCGCTACGCCATTCAAAGCGTTCACATCATCAGTCACCGTGATCGTTGCACCGTTCTTCTCGGCAATAGGTTTGCACTGTGCAATTATTTCATCCGAAGGTTTTAATGCTGTTGGCCCGCAGGCAATAAAGTTCACCCCCATTTTAGCACTCATCGCCATCAATGAATTAGCTACATTATTATGCGTATCGCCCACAAACGCCAAAGTCTTACCCTTAAGTCCTCCGAGTTTTTCCTCCATGGTCATAAAATCAGCCAATGCCTGTGTTGGGTGGCAAGAATCAGTTAACCCATTCCATACTGGTACATCCGCATATTTCGCAAGGTCGTCCACCGTCTCCTGTTTAAATCCACGAAATTCAATTCCATCGTAAAATCTCGCAAGTACCCGCGCCGTATCGGCAATTGATTCCTTGTGCCCCATTTGCGAGCCTGTCGGATCTAGATATGTCACTCCCATACCAAGGTCATACCCAGCCACTTCAAAAGCACACCTAGTGCGCGTAGATGTTTTTTCAAATACTATAGCTATATTTTTATCTGGAAAGTATTTGTGGTTTTTCCCCGCATGTTTCATTTCTTTAAATTTTTTTGCTACATCTAGCATATAACGAAGCTCCGCCTCGCTAAAATCTAGAATCCTCAAGAAATCTTTTCCTTTAAAATCCATTTGATGCCCTTCTTATTTATATATCATTATATATTAAGTTTATTTTAAGCACAAGTATATTAGGCAATACTTATGCTATAATTATAGTATTATGACAAAGAAATCCAAACCTCGCATCGTTCTCGCTCTTGGTGGTAATGCTTTACAAAAGAATGGTGAAGCCACCGCCGAAGCTCAGAAAAAAGTCGCCACCAAAGTCGGCGAAGTTATCGCAAGTCTCGCCGACAAATACGAAATCATCGTCGCTCACGGCAACGGACCCCAAGTTGGCAACATCCTCATCCATGAAGAGCAAGCCGCTTCCGACAAAGCTCCTGCCATGCCACTTGAAACCGCTGTCGCCATGAGCCAAGGTCAAATTGGCTACTGGCTCACCCAAGCAATCCATAATGCTTTCGCTAAACAAAATAAGCGTAAGAAAATCGCCACCGTCATCTCTCAAGTCGTCGTAGACCGCACCGATCCAGCTTTCAAAAACCCCACAAAGCCAATCGGTCAATTCTATTCCGAGAAAGAAGCTAAAGCTCTCGCTCACAAAAATAATTGGACCGTCAAAGAGGATGCTGGACGTGGTTGGCGTCGTGTAGTTGCTAGCCCCAAACCAATTGACATCGTTGAAAAGCAATCCATCATCGAACTCCTAGAAGATAATGTGATTGTCATTGCCGCCGGCGGTGGTGGTATTCCTGTTACTCGCACCAAAATCCTCAAGCGCCTTAAAGGCATCGATGCCGTCATCGATAAGGATTACGCCGCCGAAAAACTTGCCGAGCTAACCAAAGCCGACATTTTCGTTTCCGTCACGGCCGTTCCAAATGTCTATATTAATTATGGTTTACCAAATCAAGAAAAACTGGAACGCGTCACCATAGACGAGATCAACCACCTTAAAAAATACGGTTATTTCAAAGCTGGTTCCATGCTACCAAAAGTTGAAGCCGCTACCAAATTCGCCACACATGGTGGCACCGGTATCATTACCGACATCGATCACCTGGAATCCGCCCTAAAAGGCAAAGCCGGCACTATCATCACTAGACATTAGCCATCACAATCAACAAAAATACCTCGGCCGTCACGACCGAGGTATCATCATGGTTTTTGTTTACTCAAGTTTCCGGACGAAATAGCATCCCCTGTTTCGCCGCTTTGAACAATGTTCCAGCGAACCTAGCGTGTGCTAAATCGTATTCCGCAAAATCAGGCACAGTAAACGTCACTGGTGAATGCAAAGCATTAGTAAGATACACTACTACCATATCCGCTTCCGGAAACACGCCTACGTAGCATCTTGTAAAACCGTTTAACCACAGCTCCGTCACAGCGCCAGTCTTATCGGTCTCTACATACCAGCCCATACTAGTTTGAGCACCATCCGTCCGCGTCTTTATCCTGTCCAGCACTTCCTCTGAGAACATCCCAGCGTCCGCGCTTAGATAGGTCGTCAAGATTTTAGCTAAACTCTCCGCATTGCCAAATAGCCCTGCATTTCCCGATACACCTTCCATACCATAATAGGATGTTTCATCGTGCACCGTTCCGCACAGCACTTTAGCCCGAGCGCCAGCAAAATCCACCATGCCAAATCTCGTATTTCCGGAAATCTCCGTCGCTGCGCAATCGCTAGGTACACAACCATTTTCCAATGGGTTGAACGTTACAAGCAACTTCGGATCGATTTCTCGCCACAATTTTTCCAAATACTTATCGAGTCGCATGCCGGTCACTGCTTCCACCACAAACGTCAGCACTACAGCATCCACATCGGATGCTGCTACTCGCGTCCCTGGTTCCACTTCTAGCGGCATCATCTTGATAATCCTCAAGGCTTCTTCACGACTACCGCTAGCATTATAAAATGCATTGGCGACTGCATTCCCCTTCGCATCCGTCAAGTACGGCTTATGGAAATTCGGACCCGCCGGAAAACCACTAATATTCATTAGCAGATCTCCCACCGTCAATGTTCGTTTCCATTTCCGTACTAGCTCTAGGCTCATATTCTGCGACTCGCCCAGCAGCCATTCCTGGCCCACAGCATCACCCGCAAAATCATCACCTAACACTTCGACAATTTTCGTGCTGAAATCCAACTCACCATCAGAAATCAACTTGAACGCCGCATACCATGCAGTAAATACTTCTGAAGTCCCACCAATGTCGTACAGAGTCCATGGCGTTGCCGACACTCGCTCATTTTTCGCGAGTGGCACCCCATATTCATTGTACAAATTCGCGTACCCCCACGCCTTTGAGAAAATCAACTTCCCATGTTGCATCACCGCTAGCTGCGCGCTCGGAAATCCGTCCGCCACGTCTTTTGACACAATCCGGTCAATCTCTGCAAACGGCACTAGGATTTCCCCGCAACTTTTTGCCTCCGTCTCTTCTGCCGACGCAATCAACGGCTCGCCACAAACCAGCGTGCTGACCATTGCAATGAGCAGAATCACAGTTACTACAAATCGCCTTTTCATAAGTAAATACCCCCTTTAAAATATCTGGCGAAAATCATTCTGGAGCAAACAAAATCAAAAAATTAAAGTCCGCCCCTCATATACTCATTATATCATAAATTACCCAAAAATCAACCACGAAGGCTATAGCACTAGCTTTTAGCGTATTTGCACAAGCTTTTTCAGCTCTGCCTTATATGCCTCAACTCCAGGCTGGTCAAATGGGTTCACGCCGAACAATTTACTAGACAATGCGCAAGCTACTTCAAAGAAATACACCAGTTGCCCAAAAGCCTTTTCATTAAACGCATCTACCCGAATATTCAACACCGGTATCCCGCCCGCAATATGCGCCTTTCTTACCGCCGTAATCACCTTAGCATTAAGCTCGTCCGTCGGGTAATCAATGATAGTTTCCCAAATATTCCGTCGCCCTTCTTGCATGAATTGACCAAGCGAATGCAAATCCGTAGAATACACCGCACTCGCCGGAAAGACCCCTTGCTTATTCTTACCCTCTGACTCACCAAATAATTGCTTCAGCCATTCATTAAAATACGCCGTGCTGGGTTCAAACGTCGCAAACACCTCTGTATCATATCCGTTCGCACCCAATGCATATCTCGCCCAAGCATATTTTACCGCCGGATCGTCTGCCAAGCTCGGCGTGTCGGAAGTTTCTGCTCCCGCACTAGCATCTTTTCCAGAAACATTCTGTTCACTAGCCATTGTCCCCATAAGCGCCGTCATCAGCAAATTATTTTGTTCCATCGCACCGCTAAGCAAATCATCCACATCAATTCCAGCCACCGCCATCGGCAACAATCCTACTGCCGTTAATACTGAATACCTGCCGCCTACGTTATCAGGTATCACAAACCTAAAGTATCCATTCGTTACTGCTTCATCGTGCAACATACCACTATTTCCATCAGTTGTTGCATAAATACGCCCTGCCGCCCCTTGCGCGCCATATTTTGCCACTAACTTCTTCTTAAACGCATCAAATGCCACCACTGGCTCCAATGTCGTTCCAGACTTGGAAATTACATTGACGGAAAAATCCTTGTCCCCCACTTCATCTAATACCATCTTAAGTTCACGATGACTCAATGAATTCCCTGCATAGATAATCTTCGTCGTCGGGTGCGGTTTCAAAGCCTCAATTATTGCCCGATGCCCCATATATGATCCCCCAATTCCAATACAAACCAAGTATTCCGACTCACTCTGAATTTTCCTCGCCGCCGCAATAATTCGCGACAACTCCCTCGTATCAATATTACGTGGAAAATCAAACCATCCACCCATCTTATCGGCGCGAATCGCCGTCAATAATTGTGCGGTTTTAGGAACATCAATCTTCGGATTAACATTAACCGTAATCATATTTCTCTTATTATACATCAAAACATAACCATTTTCACTATTGCTTTTTTAGCAAAAGTGTGATATAATATAAATATATAGCGGTTTATCGCTTGTAAATTATCAAGGAGGGTTATCAATGTCCAATCAAATCACTATCCTCATCAATCCGTTCGGCTCGTATTACTTCTGTCCCAGACTGAAGAAAGAAGGCTTTCACCTTTACGAGTTCGACCAGCTTACAAGCAACAGAGATGCCATCACCGACAACAATTCGCGGCTGATCGGTCTCAGCTCGCACGGCGGCAAGGATGGCATTGTCATCCAAGCCATCTACAAGGGCGAAGAACTTCCCGACATTTTCACCAGATTACTGGACACACTCATCCGCATTCCCCATATCGCCAAGATTTCCTGGAACTTTGAAAAATCCTAACCCTTACCCCCAAGCACTAGTCTTGGGGGATTTTTTATGCTATAATAAATATACAAGTCATTGCCCGAGTGGCGGAATTGGCAGACGCGCTAGCTTCAGGTGCTAGTGGTAGCAATACTGTGCAGGTTCAACCCCTGTCTCGGGCACCACCGATTAAAGACCAATAGGTCTATTTTTATTGGTTCAAAGTCTTAATCTTGTTAAACCTCACCGCTTCTACCGCTTTTCTAAGAGCCGCCTCATTTCCATAATGCGTATGCACCCCGGGCGCGTCAGACAGCATATGCTGCGCATAAGGAAAACTCACCGCTCGCTCCAGTACCGCACCAAATTTCCCCGTTCGTGCACTAGCTACACTCGCAAATTTCACATCCTCAAGCGGGATTTCCAACGCTTGTTTCATTTCTTCTGGGAAGAAAGTTAGCGAAAACAAATCCCCATCCGGTTCCCCCGCAAGACGTCCATAAGCAATCGAAGTGTTCCCTTCTATCCATAAACGCTGATTGAGTGGTTTCATTTTTACCCGCGTCAAACTCATCAGGCATTCCACCTTCTTTTTACCGTCATCGGTTTTCATTTCACAAACAAAATCGCCCTCGCACGTCGTCGTCATCACCGCCTTCTTTACATCGGGCGACTTTAGTCCATGCATTTCGTCATACGAAATCGTATCACTAATATAGTCCATCATCACCCAGCTGAGTAGTCCCGTCTCAGTATTCTCCGCTACGAGATAATACTCCGCCCTAGCACCCCAAAACACGCTCGTATGAATCCGAAACATCGACACGATGCCGTAATATTTCTCCGGACCCACCGCAAATACTTTTGACTTTGCCGGACGAAATCCTCGTGGCATGAACTTTTGCACCTTATCTGGATCAGGGATTTCATAAAACAGGAAGGAGCAATACGGTTCCACTACAAACGGCATCTGCCCAGCATTTTTCGTAGCACTAGTTACAATTTTCTTTTGTAACCATACCGGCATTTTGCTTAGTTTCGTCTGCATATAATGTGATTTTCCGACCCCCATCGGATCCACCAACCGCTCCACCCCTTTTGCGTATTCCAATACGTTCATATACAACTCTTTTACACTAATTCATCATCGAATCATTAAGTTCAACCATACTTCCATCACCCAATACGAACATAGTCGAGAAATAACCACCAACACCATGCTCCAAATCAGCTACTTGGATCCTAACGGCATCCCTCACGAAGCCATCTATCTTTAGGCTTCCCTGTATGGCATAATTTTTACCTTCAATAGCATCAGAAAGCGAGAGATACTGCACGGAGCCGTCTTCCATTATAAAACCTATTTTATTCATACCTTTATCTTGACCACGACCAAACTCAATAACCTTGTAAATTTTCCCATTCAACCCAGCAATCTCGCAGACATCAACAAGTCCTCCCTCATTGGCATTACTATATGAAACTTCACACGACTCAACTGCGCCATCTTTAACGTCTATGTGGAGACTCCTAACGGTATCAAACCCAATATTAGTAGAATTAAAAGCAACCATATAAGATAAATCCGAGCTACCAGATTCTATTACTGGATTTGTATTACCGTCCGTATCTATGTTCACAATCACATCATCTTTTTTATTTTCTTCACTCAACTTTTCCGTCAATTCATCATTCTGCTGTTTTAACGAATCTATCTGCGCGTTCAATTGCTTCTCCACCTGACTTTTCTGGTTGTTTCCATCCATCATCGCCCACACACCGAAACCAATTCCACCAACCGCTAGTAATGCGAATAGAATCATCCCAATCACCATCCCCTTACCGTTTTTCTTCGGCTCTGCACCGCTTGCCATCATTCCGCCACCTACATCATCTTTCGGCATCTTCGCCGACTCGGCAATTTCCTCAGAAGCCACTATCGCCTCCGCCCCTACCGCCACATCAACAGATGGCGTCTCCGCCGTCATATTGCTATCATTCTGCATCGTCGCATCATTTTGCTCGTTCGGCGCTCCAGCCGAAGTTTCATTTGGTTCCATTTGAATATTCCTACTTATGTTATTTATAATTATAACATAAGCAGCATCAAAAACATCATTTCCAAAACCTTAATCTCGCCAATATTGACAACCTAAATTATATCTCTCACTGCTTTTCTAACCGCTTCGCCATCCGTCGCAATCAATTTTAGTCTTGCTTCAATCTCACTTTTACCAATCTTAATCGCTCTAGACATAGCCGCATCCGCACTCATTGGCTCAAAAAACTCTCGCCACGTTTTATATTCCTCTTTCGTCCTAATTGAGCTAGCCGTATATCTCGGATAATTTTCCACCGACTTCTCTCCCGACACTTCCCTAAGCCTCGCCCAATTCTTCATCATCCAAGCAAACACTTCTTTCTTCACTACTGGATTCCTAAACAACCAAATAAACAGAGAAAATTGATCTTGTATCTTCACAACTTCCGGTTGGTCAAGCAGTTTAATCAATCGCTTTAGTCCATTCTTATCCTCCATCAAAGTCGTTGCAAGCAAAAGTTCAAACTTTAACTCTGGATCCGCTGTCGTTTTATACGCTTCAATATATTCATCTAGCATTTTCGGCTCTAAATAAATCTTCGCATCCAGCACATCTCCCCGAATTTCCGGATTAATCTTCGTATAATCACTATTATACATTTCCGCCAACTTCTTCAAATTCTCTTTATCTCTCGCATAAAAATCTAGCGCCAAAAGATTTGCCCGCATCCGCAAAATGTTTTCATCATCCCCTTCCCTCGTCACAAGTCCAATCTCCGCTAGCTTCAGCTCAGCCAGTTTCTTTACATATTCCTGAAATTTGGCCTCATCTTCCGAATCATAGTCAAAGAATATCTTTAGTCCGCCCACCATCGTCGTCAGAATACTCCATACCGCCGCATTCGATTCATTCTTAAACTTAGCAATCAGTGGCACTAGCGACGCACTCGATACTAGCTCTGTTCTCGCCACTAAATCCCTATCTATCAAAAGCCTCAACTTTTCTTCTAACCCCAACTTATCAAAATCATAAAGCGCCTGCTCAAATTGCGCATCGTTCAAATTCAACACATAGTGCCCAGTCATATCTTGGTTGATTTCTGGCAGCAACCAATCCGACTCTTGCATTTTCCCATCCAGCAAAAATCTCTTTTGTGTGAATCTACTGAAATTCCCGTCCTTACTCGTCACCACAGGATACCCTGGCCGATCAATATAATCATGCATCATCTCACTTACCTTGAAATCCGCATGATCGTCCAAACATCTCCATAAATCATCGCCCACAGTATTACCATATTTATACTTCTCAAAATACTCTTTTAGCCCCTCGCAAAATTTCTCCCACCCCATCAATCTTACCGTCATCAGCATTAGCCTTGCGCCTTTAGAGTACACAATTGCCGGGTCAAACAATGTTGCAATTTCCGCCGGATCATGCACTTCTTGATGCACCGACTGCACATCTTTATAGGCGTCTCGCATGAGTGCCGCCCTTGCATCACCAGTAAAGAAAGCTTCAAAAATCTTATATTCAGGATGAATATAATCCACCGCAAAATATTCCATCACGCTCGCAAACGATTCATTGAGCCACAAATCGTCCCACCACTTCATTGTAACCAAATCTCCAAACCACTGATGCGACAATTCATGCGCCACGGTGAGCGCCACACCTTTCTTCGTTCCGAGCGTCGCCGCTTCACCCGCTAGCATCATTGATTCACGATAGGTTACTAGTCCCCAGTTCTCCATCGCTCCCGCTTCAAAATCTGGCAACGCCACCTGATCCAATTTCTTCAAAGGATATTCTACGCCAAAATTATCATCATAAAACTCTAGCGACTTCGCCGCAATCTCATTCGCAAAATCCACCGCATTCACATCCTGATTCAAAGCACAGTAAGTTGCAATCTCCACTCCATGCGCATTCGTCACTGTCTTACCGCGAAACTTCCCCACCACCCATGCGAGTAAATATGTACTCATTCTTGGTGTCGGCTCAAACGCTATTGTTTTAGTTTCCGAAAAAGCCTCGTTGGGAACCGTAGGCTCAGCCGAACGACCTTGAGCGTGTCCGGAGACTTCCGGCATATTAGCCAGCACCATATCGTCCTTATCTGGTATCGTGATCGTAAGTTTAAACACCGCTTTCGCCGCTGGCTCATCAATACACGGGAACGCTTCCCTCGCATAATGACTCTCAAATTGCGTCGCCACAATCGTTTCAATATGTCCTTCGTATTCGTAAGTAGATAAGTATGCCCCCTCCATGTTTTCGTTCAACTTACCATTATAATAAATGATTATTTCCGCCTTGCCAAGTTCCACATTGTAAATTGTCAACACTTCGCCATCAGCTTCAAATTTAGTCTTTTCATCATTCACCAACACGTCCGTCACTTCCAGCCTCACCGCATGAAACTTCACTACCTCTGCTTTTACTTCGCCAACAACTTTTACTGCACCACCAATTGTCTTTTTATTTTTATTAATCACTAAATCTAAATCATATTTTTCCGGCACAAAATAGTTTAATAATTTCTCCACACTTACCTCCTTTCTATCTATTAATGTAATTTTGCAGTTGTAGGCATCTTGGCGTCTTTCAAAATCGGCTCAAGTTCCTTTTCTTCCAATGTTTCATGCGCTAATAATTCTTCCGCCAACTTATCAAGCACTGCTTTATTCGCCTTAAGTACCGGCTCTGCTCGTACTGCCGCTTCATCCGACAAAATTTTGATTTCCGCATCGATCAACTCGGCTGTTTTTTCAGAATATGGCTTATCAGTTGTAATTGTATAATACCCAGTAGCTTCACCCGGAAATACAAGATTCCGCGTATTCGTACCCATGCCTTCTTCTACGATCATTGATTTTGCTAATTCCGCTACATTTTTGAGATCCGATGATGCACCAGTCGTAATTGCATCCGTACCGAATATTAATTTCTCTGCCACACGACCACCCATCGCTCGCGCCAAAATATCTTTCAGTTCATAAATGTTTTTATAACTTCTATCTTCTGGTGGCAAGAACCACGTTACCCCACCAGTTTGCCCACGCGGAATAATAGTTACTTTATGTACTGGATCAGAATCCGGAAGTACATGACCCACAATTGCATGACCAGCTTCATGATAAGCTGTAATTTTTCGCTCACGCTCATTCATTACTTTAGACTTTCTCTCCGGACCAATCGCCACACGCTCAAATGCCTCAGTAAGATCATGGTTGGTAATTGCCTTATGACCTTCTCTAGCCGCCGTAATCGCTGCTTCATTTGCAATATTCGCAAGATCCGCACCACTCGACCCAGCTGTCTTTTTTGCAAGCGCTTCCAAGTCCACATCTTCGCTCACCGGCTTACCTTTAAAATGTACTTTCAAAATTTCCAGCCTATCCTTACGCTCTGGCAAAGTCACATTCACATGCCGGTCAAATCGCCCCGGACGAAGCAGTGCCTTATCCAGCATATCTACTCGGTTAGTTGCCGCCATCACAATCACGCCAGAATCATTGTCAAATCCATCCATTTCCACTAGAATCTGGTTCAAAGTCTGTTCATCTTCACGCCCTGCGCCGCCCCGTGCATCACGCTTATGCGCTACTGCATCAATTTCATCAATAAAGATAATTGACGGTGCATTTTTCTTCGCTTTCGAGAATAAATCACGTACCCTACTCGCGCCTACGCCCACAAACATCTCCGCAAATTCCGAACCAGAAATCGAGAAAAACGGCACATCCGCTTCACCCGCCACCGCACGCGCCATCAAGGTCTTACCCGTGCCAGGCTCACCAGCAAGCAATACCCCACGCGGAATCTTCGCACCCAATTTTTCATACTTCTTTGGATTTTTTAAGAAATCTACAATTTCCGTTAAATCTTGTTTTGCCGCCTCATTACCAGCCACATCCTTAAATAATACCTTCTTTTTATCTGGACCATAGAGCTGCGCCCTCGCCTTGCCAAATGACATTGATTGATTATTTGCTGCCGTCGCTTGCTTCATCATCCAAGAAAAGAACAACACCACTGCGATAATTGGAAGCACCGTCAAAGCTACATCTAAAACAATCCCCCACACATTTACCTCTTCTTTATATTCAATCACCGGATATGACGACTGGCATTTTGTTAAAGCCTCTGCCTCAAGTCCATCACAATAATTTATTAGTCCTTGATCATATAAAGTCCCCGACGGGTCTTT
Organism: Candidatus Nanosyncoccus sp.; assembly: GCA_045603965.1. GTDB lineage: Bacteria > Patescibacteriota > Saccharimonadia > Saccharimonadales > Saccharimonadaceae > Nanosyncoccus. The sequence continues at coordinate 16,927 of JAZUND010000042.1, forward strand.
GCGCGAAGTTTCCGTTGCCTGTTTTTCACCTTTAAGCGTGATGTCCAAAACATTACCAGTTACCGTAATTTTTGCGATGTTTCCTTCTGCATCATTCGCTCGCTGAATTACTTCCGAAATCGGCACCTCAGTTTTCTTCGTCTCGTTTCGATTCATATTCATTATCAGAAGCACCGCAAGAATCAACATCAAACCAATAAAAAACGCACTTCGAATTGTATTGGAACGACTATTGCTCACTTGACCGCCAATGTTTTTATTCGGTATATTCTCCGCCACTTTTATATCTCCTTAATACACCAATTTTATCATAATTTATTAAAGTATGGTATAATAAAAACATGGCTGGGTGTAGCACAGTTGGTAGCGCGCGACTTTTGGGAAGTCGAGGTCGCAGGTTCAAGTCCTGTCACCCAGACCAATTTTTTAAATCTGACCATCTGGGTGTGGCGCAGTTGGTAGCGCGCTACGTTCGGGACGTAGAGGTCGCCCGTTCAAGTCGGGTCACCCAGACCATATATAATATATGGTCTTTTTTATATTCGGGGGTTGGCGCAGCGGTAGCGCGCACGTCTGGGGGGCGTGAGGTCGCCAGTTCGATCCTGGTACCCCCGACCAAAAAACAAATTTTGTTTATCAAGAAAAAATAATCTCATTCCGAGATTATTTTTCCCTAAAACCCTTAGGCCTTTATTCAATCTACTTCTAGTTTACCATAAACTATTCAGAAAATCACTACATCTTGTTGCGAAAATTTACATTTTTCCTTTTAGTCATTAGCCCAGTAACCATCATTACTACACTTGCAACAAACACAACCAATATCAAGCTACCTTTTCTTATGCTTCCGTCATCAGCATTAATGCTTTGTTCAAAACCAGTATCTGGCACTTTAACCGGATTCCCCACCGTCACTGTCTGATTCGCATCATTAATATCCTCATGCTTAGCGATAATATCATCCTCGCCAAGTTCAACGCCTTCCGTAATCACCTCACCAGTTTCAGCATCAACCTCCTCCTCAACTTCCTCACCCAGGTATAACGTCTCAAATACTACGATGTCTTTTCCAGCTAGCTCTACCGTAGAAATATCAAACTCCATCCTCACCACACCATCATCACGACCGGCTTCAAACACCAGCACCCCTTCCGGCGCTTCTTTACCATCACCCAACACTAAGATCTTACCGGTCTCTTTATCCATCAACACGCCCTTCAATGTATAAGTAGTTCCCGGCGCTAATCCAGTATATGCCACTCGGTCTTTAATTGTCACTTTCGTATCTGGCAAAACAGTCTTATCCTCATCAAGCCCGTCTGTCGCCATTGTTTGAATTTCTGGCACCATCACTGTCACCGTCTGATCAGTATCGCTTTCATCTTTATGTTCTGCCACTAGCATATCCGGTTCTGCCGTTAAGTACAACTCTTCAAACACCACCAAACGATGTCCTATATATTTCTTCGTATTAAGTTCGAAAGTCATCGTTATCTCACCACTTGCTAACCCATCTACTAAATCTGCGTCAGTAATCGTAAACGTCGACTCCGCCGTAATACCAGTCTCTTTATCGCTTTCTTTCGCCGCATCAATGTCGATCAATTGACCGCGCATCGTATATGTGCCCGCACCAATTCCAGCATACGCTACCGTGTCCGCAATCCCCACTTCGCCCACACCTACTTCCTGATCATTATCGTACTTATCAACCGCTTTCGTCCCCACCATTGGACGCACTTTTACAGTCTGATTCCCATCCGTCAAATCTCTATGCGAAGCAATCAAAGTTGCTTTTGTATTATCAAGATACAGGCTCTCGTATACCACAACTGATGCTCCAGGTAATTTACTAGCATCCACCGCAAATGTCATTGTGAAATTTCCAGCCCCATCGTCGTCTGCCGTCTTCGTCTCACATTTTTCACTAACTTCCACACCATCAATTTTTAGCACATTCCCTGTATTTTTATCCATCAACACGCCACACAAATAGTAATTCTCGCCAGGCTGCAAATTCCTATACGTCACCGTATCCGTAATAGCTTGTCCAGCAACAGCATCCATCACCGCATCATTGTCACTTGCGTCTACTGCCTCCGTTTCAATACTTGGCGCCATCACCGTCACCACTTGTTCTGGATCGGTAATGTCTTCATGCGAAGCAACCAGCGTATCACCAATGTACAATTTCTCATACACAATCAATCTTTTGCCCGCTAATTCCGTTGTGTCTGCCGTAAACTCAACATTTACCCTCTCACCGTCCAAATTACCTTGACCAGTAAATGACTTCGTGGCAGTTGCCACCGGCGTATCACCAATTGTCGTCACTGCGCCAGTAGTAATCATCTCATATAGTTCACCTTTCAAGGTATAATTAATTCCTTCTGTCAATCCCACCATCGTCACTACATCCGTCACCTTCGCCTGTTTATTCACATAGATACTCTTCTCAACACCAACTGCACCACTTCGCCATGCACTCGTCGCAATACTCAGCGTCATCACAGTTACAATTTGACTAGAATCATTTTTATCAGTATGTTCAGCTATAAGCGCATCGTCTATATATAATCGCTCAAATACCACCAATTTCTTGCCAATCATTTCTGTCGTATCAATCGTAAACGTCATCTCTGCAGATTCTTCACCTGTCGAATCCGACGCTCTAAAATACACCGTCTCACTTGCTAATGGATTTGCACCAATCGTTGCACTTGCACCTTCGCCAGTTAACTCATAAATCTCACCGCGTAAAGTATAATCAGTTCCTTCGGTCAGTCCCACCATTGAAACTACATCAGTGATCTGTGCTTCTTTGCTAATGTAAATATCCTTACTGGAAGCAATCGCATCACTTCTCCAAGCGTTCGTTGAGATACCAAGCGTCGTCACCGTTACAGTTTGATCGGTATCTGCCGGCTCAGTATGCTCTGCAATTTTCGTACTACCATAGTATAAATACTCATACACCACAAGCTTTTTTCCCACCAGACTCGTCGTATCCAAACTAAACTCAACCGTTTCCGTTGCCGCTTCTGTATTTGCTCCAACCGTAAACGTTTTGTCATCACTCGTAGCTAGTGGCGTAGTACTCACAAGCACACCGTTATCAGTAACTTCATAAACCTCACCCCGCAGTATATATCCCGCACCAGGTGTCAAATTCGTCATTGTTACAACGTCGCTTATACCAGCCCGTACACTCACATAAATCTCTTTACTGCTATCTACTGCACCCGTTCGCCATGCCACAGTCTCAATCGTCGGCACCACAACTTCAAGTGTTTGACTAGTTTCACCAAGCTGCTTGTGATCGGCTAATAAATTCATCTCATCATCATACAACTCTTCGTAGACCGTCACTTTCTTCCCGACATAATTTGCCGCATTAAATTCAATGTTCACTTGCGGATACACCGTTGTGCCGGATTCCTCCGTCATTGTATAATCAATCGTAATACGGCTCCCGTTATCCTCATCACTACGACTAAGTGAAATGGCATTACCATCTTGGTCTACAAGCGACGCTCTTAAATGATAAACTTTATCTTTTTCCAAACCAACCGCAGTCACGGTGTCCACAATCGTCACAATTCCAGGAGTTAAAGTTTTGTCATTACCGGTTCTAAGGCTAGCCGCTGATGTCGTAATTCCCACTCCTTCAACCGTCAAAGTTTCATTTACATCAGTCAAATCTGCATTATGTATCGCAAGCAACAAATCCTCACCATTATTCACCACATACAATCTTTGCACAATCGACACGCTATCGCCAATTGCCTTTGTCGCATCAATTCCGGTAAACACTACATCTACTTCAGTCCCACCGTCCGCCTGCGTCCAACTCGTACATACAGGCGCAGCCGTAAGCAATGTTTTACTGGCTACCGTATAAACCTGTCCGCATACTTTATAGTCAAGACCAGTAGTCAATGCATTATATATAATTCTATCGGTGATACTTGCATTTGTCGTAATCGGAAGTTGTTTCACTGGGTCACTTGCCGTACTGCTAGATTCACGTGCAATCGTGGAAAGTGTCGGGCTATCTAATAGCTCATCCACAAATGTTCCAGCATCCACAATCGTTCCATTCGACGAGACCGTCACCGATTGATTACTAATTTTATCAAATGCCACATTGACACTATTGCTCGCCTCTTTAACCGTGTACGTACCGTATGGCAACGCCGAACCGCTAGTTGACGCCACCCCACTACTATTCGTCGTAATAGTAGTTACCTTAGTGCTTCCACTATAAATATCAAACGAAACGCCCGGAAATGCCTGAGTTGTCGTCGAAAGCACACCATTAAGCTCCGTATTAATTTTACGCTGCTTCGTAATGCTAATGCCACCCTTAATTGGAGTGTTGGTAACTCGAAATGTCAATGTACCTCCAGCGCCAAGCCCATCACATTGCCAATCTGCATAATCCCCCATTTGGTAGCCAGTCGGCGCCTGTATTTCCTTCAGGCACCAAGTATCCTCTTCAACATCAGACAACGTCACGGTATCGGTCGAAGTCATATCAATCGTCTGATAAGCCGACGTATTACCATTATTTTTATCATCTTCAGTTGCCAAATAAAACTTTGCGCCAGCCAAGCCATTCCCGTTTTCATCTTCCTTATAAATCCTAATCGTCCCCGTTGTCGGTGTCGGAGTTTCCGGGTCATTGTAAACATTAAACGTTAACGTCTGACCACCAACCATATCTGATTTACAAGTCAACCCACCGCTTGCACCAATCACAAAACCGGACGGAGCATATTTTTCTCGTACGCACCAAGCGCCCGAAGTCGAGGTGGGCGTATACGTATAAGTGCTACCAGTCATAGTGACAGTCTGAACAACGGCATTGGTAGTCCCGTCAATTATCTCAAATGTAGCGCCAGAAAGACCCGCACCAGTATCAGATCTATACTTATTAATAACAACAGTCGTTACAGTTGGATCTGGATCCGGGTCCGGATCTACGCTTCCGCCACCATTAGATTCTAGCCAGACTACAGTCTGATATTCGCTAGCACTTACACCAGAAATATAATCACCTATCGGATATACTTGGTCGGGTACTAAACGCATTAAATCATAATTCTGCCAATCATTCCAAGTATAATTGTTCCAAATATAATTTTTTGCATTTTCAATGAGCGCAATATCAGCACTATTAAGTCCGGTATTATCCCCCGTCATCGAACCAAGTATCATGTGCCCGATTGCAAAAATTGCACTCGACCCAGAAGATGGTGACATGCTAGAGATATTAGACGCCACTCCATCCAAGTATGTATACATGCTAGTATAGGCCGACGAGCCATACTGTGAATCAGTAGCAAGTATAATCTTGATAACAGGTTCCCAAGTAGTCGTATCAAGCTGCTCTACTGTGCCAACTCCACCAACCACAAATTTCTTCTCTGGCTGTGCACACATCGCATGTGTTGTAATTGTGTTATGACCAGAGTCCGTTACAACAGTATATTGATTAGTATTCCAACTCCCATAAATAACATTATTCGATTTAGACTGCACTAATGCACGCACCCCTGCCGACGTTGCCGAAGCCAAATCCACCAATCTCACAATCCCAAAAATCGCACCAAAAACCAAAATCAAGCTTAAAGCACTAATACAAATTTTACTTTTTATGTTTTTTATGTGCATAAAACACCTCTTATGTATGACCTATTTTAGTTCATTATAGCACAAGCACTATGACTATTCAAATCTTGATTTTATAGAAAAAAGTGTCTTAAATTATTCTTGTGGTATTCCCAATTTCTCGTCTGACAACGCACTAATATCAAACGGCTTCGCATAGACATCAATTGCTTTTACTTCTGCTTCTAATTTTTCCAAATACTCATCTATTACTTTCTCCGTTATCAATCCACTTTTTTCAAACTGATATTCTTCTTCGATTTCCTCTTCTTCAATTTCTGCTTTATCTGGCAAATATCCAGGCCGCGACCGATCCAAATAAATATCTCCCGAATTATGATAAACAGCCAAGCTCACACCAGTCGTTCCGAATGCCACTATTGCAGAAGCTACACCCAGAATCATCAAATTACGTGCACCTCTCGTCATAGCTTCTCCTTTAGCGCCGTCACCAATGTTATCTGTTCATCAACTAACTTTTTCATCTTCACAGTATCGCTAGCCACAATCTGTCTCTTTTCACGTACTGCCACTAATTTCTCATAAAATTTCTCCGGCTCCGTCTTGCAGTTAATCGCCACCAAATCCTCCAAGCCTTTTTGATACTCAATAAAATCAATCGTAAAATTCGTTCGCGCTTTTACAAAAGCATTTTGGTTATTCACAAAGCTATCTGTAGATAACATATTTTCCGTCAACCTCACATTAAGCGGTGTAATAAATTTCGTCAAAATCGTCTCATAGTATCGCCCAAGATAAACTCTCGTTCGCGAATCAACATGTTGCAAATCTCTCAATTCTTCCCGAATTGTCTCGCAACGATTTACGATCGCATCTTTCTGCACCGCCGAAATCGCCTCCACTGGACTTGTCCATAAAACCATCAGCCCAAACATAGCACAGAACAATACAATTTTCTTCATACATTCCATTATATCATTAATCTCGCTTAAGCATCACAGTAAAAGCCTCGCTCGGAATGTCAATTTTGCCAAATCTCTTCATCCTCGCTTTACCCCTCTTTTGTTTCTCCAAAAGCTTCGCTTTCCTATCCCTATCGCCCGTATGGATTTTCACCGTCACATCCTTCCGATACGCGCCAATCGTCTCCCGTGCAATCACCCGCGCACCAATCGCCGCCTGAAGTGCCACCTCCCAGTTCTGCCTAGGTATCACTTCTTTCAACTTTTTCGTCACCTCACGCCCAATACCATCCGCCTCACTCCGATGCGCCATTACCGAAAGTGCATCCATTTTATGCCCACCTACTAAGAAATCCACCCGCACCAAGTCCTCCGCCCGATACCCATTCAACTCATAATTAAACGACGCATAACCCGAAGTCGCCGACTTCAATTGGTCATAAAAATCCGTCAATAAATTCGCCATCGGCGCCTCAAAATCAATTACCGCTCGTTCTTCGATATAAGACAAATTCGTCTGGCGCCCACGCTTTTCATTAATCAAATTAAGCACATTCCCAATCATTGTTTTTGGCAAAATAATCTCGCCCCTCACCCATGGTTCTCGTATCTCACTAATCTCACTCGCATCCGGCAAATCCGCTGCTGATTTTATTTCCAGAATTTCACCGTTATTTAATACCACTTCATAATTTGTCGACGGATTCGTCACGATTAAATCTAGCCCAAATTCCCGTTCCAACCTTTCCCGTATAATATCCATGTGCAGTAACCCCAAAAATCCAATCCGGAGCCCAAATCCTAATACCGGCGAATTTTCCGGCTCGTATCTAAGCGCCGAATCACTAAGCGACAGCTTCTCAATCGCTTCTTTGAGTTCCTTATATTGGTCATTACTCACTGGGAAAAACCCAGCATACACAAACGGCAAAACATTCTTATATCCAGGCAATGCCATCGTGGCCGGGGTTTTCGCAAGTGTCACCGTATCACCCACTTTTGCCTCGCGCGTTGTTTTAAGATTCGTGACAATATACCCAATCTCACCCTCGCCTAGCTTATCCCTCGGAGACATCTTCGGCGTCAAAATTCCTACTTCTAGTGCCAAGCCCTTCGTTTCCGTCGCCATCATTTGTATCTCGCTATTTTTTGGAATCTCACCATCAAAAATCCGCACATAAAGTACCACTCCACGATAATCATCAAAATACGAATCAAAGATTAAAGCCCTCGTCAAACTCATAACATATATTATACCATAAAAAAGACTCGGGTTTATCACCGAGTCTTAGCAAGATTACTTAAAGCACTAACCTCATAATCTCACCGTTTTTGAGAAGTTCAAAGTCAAACAGCGAACCAGATTCCGGCCGTCCGTATACCGCCGCCCGGTAAGCCAAGCCCAAAGCACCATGCGCAAA
>JAZUND010000043.1:0-3932 GCA_045603965.1 Candidatus Nanosyncoccus sp.
AGATATTGCTGATTCAGCGGACTTTCTGCAAACTCCGTTTCAAACTCCCCCACATCTTTACAGTTCGCCCCCAGCTTTTCGATCTCCGCAAACAGCGCGTCGATCTTTCCCTGCGCCTCCGCATCAATCTCAAAACTCGCCACGAAAGCCTCCTTCCGCGCATTGATTGATTGGTTTATATACTTATCCATAAACCATATTATATCATCGACAGCATAAAAAAGATGGCGATGTCCCGCATATATCACTGCAGATCCTGCCCTCAATATTATGCTAAAAACTTCCCTTTTGTATCTTTTTCATTTTCCCCCCTACTTTTATAAAATTATCATTAATCTTTTTTCACGAATTCTTCACCCATTCTTCCACGCATTTTAGTCCCGCATCACTTCTCGCCTTAGTGCCACTCATTTCTAACCCCTCACCGACCGTGGCACCAGAAAGCAAATTCGCTAGCAAGTCAAAAGTCCCCGCACTTCCCGACCCTTCATGTGTGCAAAAAGGCCGTACCGTCTTTCCGCTAAAATCATGTTTCTCTAAGAAACTATACACAATCATTGGCATATCACCCCACCAAATCGGATACCCCAAATACACCGTATCATAATCAGCAATATCGACATCCCCCACATACTCCGGTCGTACCCCAGACTCTTTTTCTGCAGTTGCCAGGTCAACACACTCCATATATTTTTCCGGGTACACCTTCACCGGCACAATTTTAAACTCATCCGCCCCCGTCACCTCAGCAATCCGCCGCGCAAGTAATTCCGTGTTCCCCACTTCCACAGTCCCTACATTATAGTTCTCGTCCGCTCGCGAAAAAAACACTACCAAACTTTTCTTATCACTCATTATTTTCTCCATTTCTTTTTACTATCATACCAAATCTTCCTAGTTCACACAAAACCCGCGCATTACCTATTTTTTGCATACTCCGCAATAATCCCCGCCGTCGCTTCATTTCCAAGAAATCCAAGCCTAGAATTCCCGATAAAAATCTGGTCCACTATATTTCACAAAATTCAAATCTTTTCCAGTTTTAATCTACCTTCGCATTTTCCTCACCAGCTCTTTCATCTCCTCATCCACCCGATACGAATCGCAAATTTTAGAAATCATCTTATTAAATGTCCAGGACGGCAACCCAGAATTCACCATATACCCCGTCGTCGCCGTCGGGAATTTAATAAAACAGTCACATAAAAGCCACGCAATCGCCATTCGTACATAGTATTCCTCGCGACCAGCTAATTGCTCCACCCGATCAAAAATCACCTGTAGCCACCCCGGCTCCACATATGCACATTTCAGAATTACCAACCCCACTCGCACCGCAAACTCTCCCGCATCGTCCGCCAGTAACTCGTCAATTTTCGTTTCAAAAAACTCCGTTCGTTTTTTCTTAATCTTTTTCGCCACTCCCGAGCAAAACGTGTCACAAGTACACCAATTATCGACATGCTCAATTTGCGAATCAAACCACGACTTGCCACAAAGCTCATCGCACGAAGCTAGCATCTCGTCATACGGCAGCCGGCACACCAGCATCCCTCGCACCAATACTTCTTCAATCGCCACTGGCTCTGCCACTAACATCTCCTCAATCTTTTCTCGAGGCACCTCCGCCACAATCTCCCGAATCTGCGGAATCCGCACGCCGACAAACGGCCTCTCACACGGAATCCCCTTCATACTAAACTCACGGTATTCGTCATCCGCACGGTCTGCCAACCTCCGCCGCAATTCCACCCAGCTACATACTTTACTCATATTTCTATATTATATGTTATAATCAAATCAAGTAAACAGGAAAGTCAAAATGCCAAACAAAAACTCAACCACCAAATTATCAACCTGGGGCAAAATCTGGCGCATCGCACTAGCTATTATTGTTCCGCTCGGCGGCGGCCTAATTATTTCCCTCTTCACGCGTAACGCTATGACCAAATTCGGCACTTTTAATCAACCGCCACTAGCTCCACCCGCCATTTTATTCCCTATCGCTTGGACTATTTTATATGTTCTTATGGGTCTCGCCAGTTACTTCATTTGGAAAAAAGGCTACGATTCCCGCAAAAAATCCGATAAGTCTTTAAGCAGAGCCGCTCTTATAATTTACGCTATCCAACTCGTTTTCAACTTCGCTTGGACTCCATTCTTCTTTGCTCTTGATTTATTCTGGTTCGCCTTCGTCTGGCTACTTGTCATGTGGGCACTCGTCCTCGCGCTAGTCATCATTAGTTACAAAATCAGCAGACCCGCCTTCTGGATGCTTCTCCCATATCTCCTCTGGTGCACCTTCGCTGCCTATCTCAACTGTGGTATCGCCATCTTAAACTAATGACGCCACATTACCAAGATTAAAGTCACGTCTAAGAAAGATTATTCTGATCTGCTTCCCGTCATCCAATAATGAGCAAATACTAAAAATGAATAGCAATTCGCAAATCAATAAGATAATCGAACACATCAAAACCGAATACGCTGCTGAGCCAGAATTTTTGTGGCCAGACCGTTACCCTAGCTATGCAGTTTTTCGTCACCACGACAACAAAAAATGGTTTGCATTGGTCGCCACTATATCCAGCAAGAGTTTAGGTCTAAAAGAAGATAAAACAATTGACGTCATTAACCTCAAGTTTGATAAAAATCAGACTTATGACTTTGCCGGAACGAGCAATCACATCTTCCCCGCCTATCACATGAACAAGAATAACTGGATCACTATTTGGCTCGATGGAACTTTATCGGATCAATTGATATTTAAACTAATTAAGAAAAGTTATTTCCTCTCGGATAAATAACTCTGCATTTAAAATTATTATTTGCGCTGTTTTTAAACATAATTTTTAATTAGCGTTGTAAAAGAATAAAAGAACGACAACATCAATCATGGAGATTGCAATAAAACTAACCGAATCAAGATAAGCCAGAAAATTTGCCAAATCACCTGCATTGTTTACTGATAAATCATAAAAACGGTATTATTATAAACCGTCGTCACCCCTCACATCTTCCTTCTTTTATTTCTAGGTTCTCCATAGCGATTATTCCCGTTTCGTTTTCTTCATCAAAACGCCTGCCACTACGACAATCCCGGCAACCGCAACGGTAGCCACGAAATTATTGGTAATCTCTGCGCTACCACCTTCGCCAGTAAACACACCGGTATTAGGAACCGGAACATTCTCTTCCTCATCATCGCTCTCTTCTACTATTTTGAAACTAGCTCTAGCAGTTCCCGATTCTGGCTCTGAGAACCATGCCTCAAAGGAGTGTTCGCCTACTCTAAGTGTATTCAGGACATTAGCTGGAAGAATAATAGTCTGGTTGTCTGGATCTACTTCACAATCTGTACGCATATCTAGATACTCGCCATCAATTGAGAGAACACCTGTACCACAGAATTCTGTTACATCGTTGTCGATTTTAAAGGATAATGTTTCCCCGCTGCCTTTAACATACTCACCACCGTCACCTTCTAGCACTTCGTAAACTCGGAGAAAGTTTGCATAGAAAGTCAAAGATTCTGTACCGGGGGTTACCCTGAAAATGTTATCTTGTATCTGATCGGTGACTTCTTGGCCGTTCAATTCTAGATATACTAGCTCATTGCCGGGTTCTGGTACAATTCCAACTTCTACATCAGTACCGCCAATTACTGTATCTGGCACATCGAGCTCACCATTGCCTGTTATGTGTTTATAAACGGAAAGTTCGTGACCGGCCCTCACGTAGGCGCCCATGGTGACGTCTCGGATTTCCTTGCCGGTTTCGGTGCCTTCGTCGATGATGGCGAGGTCGATGGTGACTGGCATACTTCGTTTCATAACTTCGACATCATCTTTTACTTCGAAGGTAACATAGATGAGAGTGTCACCAGCTTGGACATGGATGCCTTCGTCGCCGACGACATCATCGATGCAGTC
>JAZUND010000044.1:0-5991 GCA_045603965.1 Candidatus Nanosyncoccus sp.
ATCTCATTAAGCAGGGTGCGCTCCCATATACGGAGCCAGACGATATTTTGCGCGAACTTTTTCCCGAAAGATACATCAAAAAACACAAAAAATCCCCCAAGATCAGCGAAATTTACGGCGATTCTCTCGAAGAAACTGCCATTCTCCGCGCTCTTGCTGCGGGACTCACGAATGGTTCCGAAATCTCCGAAAAAATGTCTCTCACCCCAGAGGCTTTCAACCAAGCCATTACCATTCTAGAAATTAAATCCAAAGTCCGCTCCCTTGGCGCTAACCATTGGAGCCTAACCTAATGGATAGTTTTCTCCAGCTATCTCTAGCTGGAGGGGGCTGGCTTTCGCCAACATTTATAATTACATTATATCGCATAAGCGCAATTCTGTCAAGATGATATGCCCACCCTTACCTGAGGCTTTTTTGATTTCTTGGACGCAGTTGGTTAATCATGACGAAACCATCGTAATATTTTTGCATTTTGACAGGATCAGTATGCCAGGAATTATTATTGAAGAAATAGTCGCAAAATTCTTCTCTGGCAATGAGGATTTCGCGGAGGCGAGCGTGATTTTGCTGATTTGCAGCAATAGTAAAATCAAAAAGCTCGAGGGCGCGGTCAATGGCGGTGGCGGCGCGGTCTTTGTTGCCTTTCGCTGTCCATTTGAGAGAGCGGGAAACTTCGCTGCCAATATTGCCCATTTGGTAGGTGATAGGGTGTCTCCCCCAATCTTGGCGAGCTTCTTCACTGTGGATGTAGTTTAACTCAGCCATTTTTTAACTACGGATTTGATTTTTGCTTGAATCTCTGGATTTTCTACGGAGCGGCTACGGTTGTTCTGGACTGGACGAATGTTAATCATAGAATCAAACTCAACCAAATTATCAATATCGTCTTCATCCAGATATAAGTTAATGCCCCAAATGTCAGCTTGGTCGGAACCATTTTCCAGGAGTAGCTGTTCGCAGTCGTAATGCATGGGGGAATCTACGGCGATGATTCTACGCTTTATATCGACAGCGGCCTTGATGGTGTTCGTGTCGATAAAATTGGTGGAGGATTTGATTAGATCCTGCTTGGTGGTGGGGGTTTCTAAGATTTTCATAATTATATTCTATCACATATGGCTCAGGTGCTATAGTAGCCCGAAAAACAGACTCACAGCAATTATCGCGCCAATAAAAGTTAAACAGATTAACACTATGCCGATGAACCGGTACTTGCTTATATTATTGTTACCTTTGTTGGTCGAGTTAACTAAATAATGAACACCAAAGATAAGACATACTATACTCACTGCAACAACGATGGTAGCGGTATGAAAAGTTGTCCACCAAGGACTGCATAGCAATAAAATGATAAAACCAAATATTACAATAAAAAACACAGTTGCTATTATTTGCAAGCCTCTATTACTGGGTGACTGTTTGATGGTTTTTTTGGCTGTGTCTTTTTTTATTTTTTTTACAATATCGGAGCGCCTTTTTTGTTGACTATTCTTCTGATGAACCAATAGAATGATGCTAGCTAAAGAGGATGTTATAAACACGGCGAAGCTAATTATCGCCAACTTAGAGGCAATTAACGAAATTTGATATTTTGCTTGAGTTGTAGACCCTGGCTGAAAATTGAAAAGCCATAAGAAGAAGCCGATGATGACAAGTGCGCCAGAGATAATCATGAAATAATATATGATATTGGATGCTTTATCTACTTTTTTGTTTTTGTTCGCCATATTTACATTATACCCTAACTATATAATGTCAACAAGTACTTTGAACGATTTTACAGAGGTAGGTTAGTGGTGGGGGCTTCGAGGATTTTCACACATATATATTTATCATATATATACTATGCTCGATATATAGTTATGTTCGTTCTCTTGCGGCCATGGTTTAGATAAATTTATTGTTATGGTGTGATATAATGTGCTTATGAGTAAAACCATCGACACCGATGAACGCATGCCAATTTCAAAGTGGGCTTTTGGAATTATGGCGTTTTTTCTTGGTGCGTTAGGAGCGCATGATTTTGCTGCAAAACGATATCTATACGGACTTATGCATGCAGTGCTGACTATCTTAGCAGTTGTTATATTTTATTTTAGCCAAAGCAGTTTCTTGCCGCCAACTTTATTTTTTGGAAGTTGGGTGTGGGCAATTGCAGAGAACGTCGCTTATCAGAAAAGCAGTAATAACGTGGTCACACAAGAGGGGCAAATGAGGAGTTTTTTAGCATTGGCTATTACAGCAGAGGTTATCGTTGGATTAGCGATTCTGTTGGGTATTTGGGCGATAGCAATGAACGATAAAAGGGCTCATTGCTATGCCTCTGGGTGCAGTGCGGCGGGATGGATGATAGTCATTGAACTTTACGTCGGCGTTCCGATTCTTTTCGTAACTGCATTTTTTATTGCTGCCGCACTGGCGCAAAAGAAAAACCTATCGGCAGGATACAGACGTAGCAAAAGCGTGTTATATCATACAATCGGGCTTGGCGTCTTGAGCATGCTTTTATCCATCACTATAGCCTCAGCGATATTTTTACTGGTAAAAAATCGATAGCATGAATAAAAACACTGACGAACTCGAGCACGAGAAGGAAGAAGCGCGGATTGGGGAGGAGAAGGCGAGGCTGGATGAGCAGTTGGCGCAGGGGTTGATTACTGGGGTGGGATACAACAAAAGAATTATCGAACTGATAGTGCCGGAAGAGCGTGAGATGAAACCGCCAATCCCACGGCGAATCAGTACGTTGATTATTGTGGTAGTGGTGATTTTGATTTGTGCGATACCGGCGGCGATTTACCTAAATTGGCATTTTTATTTCCAGAACACGCTAAAAGCCGAAGATGTGCCGGATTATAACGAAATCGTGTCATCGTCGCTCGAGAGCGGGCCGATTCAGATTAATCTTAATGGCTACCAAGAGACCGGCGAATATAAGGGGCGCGCCATAAACATTACCTATAAGGCTTATTATGATATTACGGGGGTGATAACAAGCATTCGTGATTACTGGGGGTTTGGAGCTTATGATACACTGGCGCCGAGAGATATTTGCTTGGTATGGGGAGAGCTAGCGGCGAGGTATCCGAGCTCAGATATGGAGTTCTACCATGGTGAAAGAGCGTGTCATTATAGTGTGCCCAATGAATTTTTGAGTAGTTCTATGACTGGGGCATTTGGAGTCACGCATTACGGTTCGTCGCTAGTCTCCAATAACCATTTGATACCTAGTACCGCTGAGGTGAGAGATGATTTGATGAGTTTTAGCGTTGGCGATACTGTAAGGCTAGTAGGGTATTTGGTGAGAGTTCATTACGATGGCATCGGGCTTGATTCCAGTATGACGCGTGATGACGTGATGTACGACCATAACTCGACTACGTGCGAGATAATCTATGTGACAAAAGCGGAGAAGCTAAGCTCAAAGAGGTGATGGGCTTTCGTCGTGCGGTGCCCGCCACGGACAGTTTTTGTGGGTTATGCTTGACGTGTGTGGTATGATAATTATATGGCGAAAAATTTAGTGATAGTAGAGAGCCCGGCAAAGGCGCATACGATTGAAAAATACTTGGGGTCGGATTTTAAAGTACTCGCAAGCGTGGGGCATATTCGGAAGGACACAAAGGTCGACAAAGCGACTTTTGATGTAACTTACGAGATAGATCCGGGACATAAATCTATTATTACTGAACTAAAAAAAGAAGCTAAATCAGCAGAACGGGTGTGGCTTGCGACTGATGAGGACCGCGAAGGAGAAGCTATTTCTTGGCATGTATGCGAAGTTTTGAAACTACCGAAGGATACCGCGCGGATCACTTTCCATGAGATTACGAAGCCAGCGCTTGAGAATGCGATTAAAAATCCGCGCGTAGTAGATATGGACATGGTAGCATCGCAGCAGGCTAGACAAACGCTTGATATGTTAGTGGGGTATGATTTATCTGATGTTGTACGGAAAAAAGTACCGGGAGCGATTTCGGCGGGACGAGTGCAGTCGCCGGCGCTTCGACTAATTGTGGAGCGAGAGAGAGAAATAGAGAAATTTGAGGGGAAATCATCTTTTAAGGTGACTGGCAAATTTGCAGCCGACAGAACAAACGGCTTTGATGCTTCTTATGACGGGAAAACGCCAGAGGACGAAAAATCCGCAAAGGAATTATTAGAAAAATTAACGGTGGCAGATTTCAAAGTAGAAGATGCAGAAGAGGCTGAAGGAACAAAGGCGAACCCTGTACCGTTTACTACGGCGGCGCTCCAAATTGAAGCGAACGCGAAGCTGGGATTCTCGTCACGCACGACCATGAGTGCGGCGCAGGGGTTGTACCAAGCTGGGTTGATTACTTATCATAGAACTGACTCACTTAATTTATCTTCGCAGGCGGTGGGAGCGATGGCGTCTTATATTAAGGAGAAGTTTGGCGACAATTATCTCAAAACGCGGCATTTCAAGACGAAAGACGCATCGGCGCAGGAGGCGCACGAAGCAATTCGACCGACCGATATTAATCGAACTGCAGCAGGAAAGAACGATTACGAGAAGCGACTTTATCAGTTAATATGGTCGCGAACTCTGGCGACGCAAATGGCGAATGCCAAAGTTGCTAAAACCACCATCCGGATTAGTCACGACTTTGTAGCAAAGGGCGAGGTAGTGATATTTGATGGTTTTTTGCGCGTTTATGGGAAAAGTAAGGATTTAGAGCTACCAAAAGTAGCTAAAGGCGACAAAATAAATTGCTTGAGGCTTACCGCTAAACAAACGTTCGCAAAACCGCCCGCAAGGTACACCGAAGGTTCATTAGTGAAGAAGTTGGAAGAACTTGGTATCGGCCGTCCGTCCACTTACGCATCAATTATGACTGCGATTCAGGCGCGCGGATATGTTGTAAAAGGTGAGAGCGAGGGGGAAGAGCGGGGAGTCGTTGAGCTTAAGACTGATATGGCCACTATTTCGCGTTCTATTGTCAAGGAGAAATATGGCGCGAATAAAGGCAAGTTGATACCTACGCCGATTGGTGAACTGGTAAGTGGATTTCTTACGGATAATTTTAAAAATATCGTAGATTACAAATTTACAGCAAACATTGAGAAAGATTTGGATCTCGTTGCGGAAGCCAAATTAGAGCGCGTAAGGATGCTCCGAGATTTCTATGGGCCTTTCCATGACACGGTACTAGTCGCGCAGGGCGTAGAGAGATATAATAATGCGCGTTTGCTTGGGCACGATCCTAAAACTGGCAAACCAATCTATGCCAAGGTGGGAAAAACTGGTGGTTTCATCCAGCTTGGCGAAAACGAGAAGGAGTGCGGTGAAAAACCACGCTTTGCGCCACTTCCGAAACGAAAATCCACCAAGACGGTGACGCTGGAACAGGCGCTCAAACAATTAGACTTGCCGGCTTTGCCGAGGGCGCTCGGAAAAGCTCCTGACGGCGCAGAGCTGATTGCCGCGAATGGACCATTTGGGCCATATCTGAAAGGCGGTAAATACAATATTCCGATAAAAGATCTAGATCCTTATACCGTGACATTAGAAGATGCCTTACCACTTTATCAGAAAAAGATAGATTCGATGATTGCGGACTGGGGTGAGATACAGATTATAAATGGCGCATACGGGCCATATGTGAAAGGACCAGGAAGGCGTAATAATGTCAAAGTGCCAAAAGATGTAGATCCGAAGAGTTTAACTCGCGAACAGGCGGAAGAAATGCTAAAGAATAAGCCAAAAACTACATCAAAAACTCGGCGCGGAGTTAGAGGTGGACGCAGTAGCGCTAAGACAAAATCTGCTAAGAAAACAAGTTCCAAAAAATCGACCGTCACAAAGAGAACTACACCAAAAAAATAGGTCTTCAAATAGTTTTTAACATAAAAATACTATTTTGGTTATGGTTTTATAATTATTTTCCACAAATGTAAAAATTGTGATACAATAAATGTAGAAGTTAAGAAATTTGTAGTTGACAATAACATTAAACTATGATA
>JAZUND010000045.1:0-44469 GCA_045603965.1 Candidatus Nanosyncoccus sp.
GTCTTGACAACTGAATGCTTATGCTTTATGATGGTATTAAGCTGGTACGCTTCACAGGGGTTCCACTGATAGTATGTTAGTGGAGTGTGGAGACTTACATTAATAGAAAACAAAAACAGCGGATTAAAACAAACCAATGTGCCCCAAAGGGTGGGCGCGCATCAGCGCGGAACCGGTCGTAAGGCCGGTTTCTTTTATGGTATAATATGGTAAATGATTAGATTTACAATTATTACATTATTCAGAGAGGCGATTGAACCATATTTGCAATCGTCAATGATGGAGAAAGCCACAAGAAAAGGTTTGGCAAAATTTGATTTTGTGAATTTACGCGAGTTTGGACTAGGACCCCATCGAAGCGTAGATGATACGCCGTATGGAGGCGGAGATGGGATGTTGCTAAGGTGCGAACCGGTATTCAATGCAATTGAGTCGGTGCTAAAAGATGATCCAGAGGCGAAAATTATTCTGCCTACGCCGGTGGGGAAAGTGTGGAACCAGGAGTTTGCAAGAGAACTGGCAATGGTTCCGAGTGAAGCATTTGCGAGCCATCCGCACTACATCATCCTCTGTCCACACTACGAAGGATACGATGAGCGGATTTTATCTATTGTAGATTACAAAATTTCACTGGGGAAATATGTGCTGACTGGTGGGGAATTGCCAGCACTAATCATCATTGATTCAGTAGTAAGGCTGATTCCTGGAGTGCTGGGCGGTGAGACTTCGGCGGAGATTGAATCATTTTCAGATGGAGATAATCTAGAATATCCGCAATACACCAAGCCGTATGATTTTCGCGGAATGAAGGTACCAGATATTTTACTTTCTGGCAACCACGGAGAGATCGCCAAATGGCGAGCAGAGCATTCTGGTAAGGCCGAATAGTGACATGAAAAACCGCCACTCTAAGTGGCGGTAATGGTGGTTCGTAAAGTACGTAGTGAAACTTGATTTAGCATTAACTACCGTTCGGAATAGGCGACAGCGGTCTGATTTGGCGCCACATAAATTGCTACGGTACGTTCCAGGGTGCGAGACTCACCTAATATCTTCATGCCTGGGCAACGTTCGTGACGTGTGGTTTCAGTGACAGTAAGATGTGGCTCCCCTTCCGTGCTAAGTGGTAAAACTTCAATATTGTCGTCTTGCGATAGGACGGTCTCCGCAGAATCGTCACCATTAGTAATGATTTCATATTCAAGTCCGCCATCACGAGCTATCAGATATTTTCCGTCGCCCAAATCTCTCAATGGGAATATCACTGGGCCAGCTGTTTCCACCATGATATACGAGTCGGGCTCGCCCCTCAAGGCATTTTTTGCCATTCCATAATGGATGATTAGCGACACGATTGGACCCACGAGAGCTATTGTCAAGGCGACGACTAGAGAAACAAGACGTTTTTTCTCATTGGTTTGAAAAATGAGCGATGCTTCCAGCAAGGCTGGTATCCAAACCGCAGGTGCCCAGATGAGTAGATAAGGCATTTCGAATACGACATTCTGAAACGTTACCGCAATTAACAAACCAAGTCCACCGATGGACATTTTCAAAATGCCGATTTTTCTGCCGTCCAAGGTTAAGTTGTAAAAACCTACCAGGAAACAAAACATCCCCAGAAAAGAGCAGCCAACAATTAGAAATACTTCGAGGATTGCAAGCATAATCAGACTATCGAACAAAACGATTCCTCCTTTATTAAAGTACAATTTAGTTCAACGAACCGTTTAATATTATAGCATAGAATGACTATTTTACAAAATAAGTACTCTAGGCATTGGGTCCATCTGGGTATGCTATAATGTAGACATGGATTTGCTGGAGTCAGTGGAGGTACTGAAGGGAATCGGACCGAAAACGGCGGAGATTTTGAAAAAAGCCGGTATCAAAACGGTGCGGGATTTTCTCTATAATTTACCGCGGGATTACGAGAATTACGAAGCGCCTACGTCTATCGCAGCGATGCGGCCTGGCAAAGTAGTGATTAAGGGCAAAATCGATTCGCTCTCCACTCGAAGGGCAAGACGGCGCAATTTAGCGATAACGGAAGGAGTAGTACGCGACAACACTGGGGCAGTGCGAGCGGTATGGTTCAACCAAGGCTACCGAGTGCGACAATTCGCACCAGACAAAGAATACTACTTCATGGGTACCTACGAGCTCAAAAATAGGCGCTACCAGATTACTTCGCCGTCAGCCGCTCTCGTCTCCGACGTAGATGCGGCGGCTGGTCTTACGCCCGTCTATGTGGCTCACGGCGGGCTTAAATCGCATGATTTTAAGCGGCTAGTGAATGCCTCGCGTGGGATATTTGCCAAAGTGCCAGATTTGTTGCCGGCAAAACCAGGGCTAAGGCGCGAGTCACTATACAAGGCACATTTTCCAGAGGCTATGACAGATGTGGATACGGCACGAGAATATCTGGCATATGAGGAGCTTTTTGAACTAATACTAGCGGCAAAACTTAACCGACGCGAGAATGAAAAGCTAAAGGCTACCCCTATTAGCTTTGACGCAACAAAAATTCGAGAGTTCGTGGCGAAACTCCCTTTTAAACTAACCAATGCACAGAGACTAGCGGCATGGGAGATTTTCCAAAATATGGAAAAAGGCACACCAATGAATCGCTTGCTCCAGGGCGACGTAGGATCAGGCAAGACCATGGTGGCAGCAATGGCGGCGTACGAGGCAACACTTGCTGGCGAGCAAGTAGCCTTGCTGGCGCCCACGGCGATACTAGCCGAGCAGCATTACGAAGGAATTTCGGCGCTACTTGGTAAGTTTGGCGTGCAGACAGCACTTTTAACTGGCGCGACAAAGAAAAAAGCAGAACTGAAAAAACAGATTGCGGAACATAAAATAGACCTTGTGATTGGCACGCATGCACTGCTTACGGATGATACTGAATTCTCGCAACTAGGGCTAGTGATTATCGACGAACAGCACCGCTTTGGAGTAGAGCAGAGGCAGAAACTAATGCTGAAATCGCCGGCAGGATTGGCGCCACATCTTTTATCGATGACAGCAACGCCGATTCCGCGGTCTTTGCAACTTACGATTTTTGGAGATTTGGACGTGTCGGTACTCAATGAATTGCCAGTGGGGCGTCAGCCGATAGAGACACGAATTATTGCCGAGATAGATTCGTGCGAGCAACTATATCCGAAGATGCAAGAGATTATGACGGCAAAGCCAGATAAAAAAGGGCGTGGTACGAAGATGCATGGACAGCAGATTTATTGGATTTGCAAAGCGATTGAGGATGGCGATATGTCCTCTGGGGCTACTGGCGTGACTAAGGGCGATACAAACGGCAAAGGTAGGCCAAGTGGTGGGTCAGAAATAACTTCAGTTAAAATGCGCACTAAGCGCCTCAAAGAAGTGTTCCCACAGGCGAAGATTGAGTTTTTGCATGGCAAAATGAAACCAGCTGAGAAAGATGCGGTGATGGCCAAATTTGCAGATGGGGAGATTGATATTTTGGTTTCTACCACGGTGGTAGAAGTAGGGGTGGATGTGCCAAACGCTTCGCTAATGGTAATAGAGAATGCTGATGCTTATGGTCTAGCGCAGTTGCATCAGCTTCGTGGTAGGGTGGGACGTGGCTCGGTGAAAGCATATTGCTATTTACTGACCTCTGGTGACGCTCAGCCATCACGGCGTTTGCGAGAGCTAGAGAAATCGTCGGACGGTTTTCATTTGGCCGAGGTAGACCTCAAAATGCGTGGGCCAGGGGAAATCTACGGAGCCTTGCAGCATGGCGCGCTAGATTTACGCATCGCATCCTTATCTGATATGAAGATTATAGCGAGGGCGCAACGAGACGTGGGCGAATTCTTGAAAAATCCTGATAATATGTTAAAATATAAGGAACTAATGAACATGATTTCTAAATATCAACAAATAACTACTTTGAATTAAGATGAATACTGTCAGAATCGCATCAGGTAAATACAGAGGACGCTTGGTTAAGACTCCAGGTGAAGGAACTCATCCGATGGGTGAGCGAGAGAGATTGGCGCTTTTCAACATGATTTCGCCGGCGCTAGAAGGCGCCTTGGTGCTAGATGCCTTTGCGGGAAGCGGAGCACTCGGAATAGAAGCGTTGTCACGCGGGGCGAATAAGGCGATATTTATAGAGAAAAATGCACGCGCTGCGCGGGTGATTCGGGAGAATTTGGCTAGCTTGGGGCTAAAAGAAAGCGTAATAACTGGCAAGGTGTCTGATTTCAACACAGATGAGCAATTTGAGATAATACTCGCTGACCCGCCATATGATAATTTTCGGGTCGCCGAGCTTAGTGGATTAGCTAAATTACTAAAGGATGATGGGGGTTTAGCGCTTTCACATCCGGGTGAAGCACCAGAATTAACAGGGCTTAAATTAGTCAAAACCAATCGTTATGCGGGTGCGCGAATATCTATTTATCGACGCTTATTCTAATCTCATATCTGTTAGCCATTAGCATTTTATTGATTTGTGGTCAATTTTAGTGTTTTACTCTTGTGTTTTGGTGCTTTGTGTGGTATAATTAAAAGATAAGGAGTTTTATTATGTATAGTAACGATACTACTAATTTGGACAAAAAGGAACGTCGCAAGGTCATCGCCGTGGTGGCGATTGCAGCGGCTTTGATTTTGATTTTGGTAGCAGCGATTGTTGTAGTCGCAACCAACAAAGCTTCTCGCAAGAATATCGGTGGCGAGAATAACTCATCAATTAGCCTGACCGATAGCGAGTCGGAAGAAGACAAGAAGGCCGAAGAGGAAAAGAAGACGGCTGAGGAAAAAGCTGCAGCAGAGAAGAAAGCTGCGGAAGAAAAAGCCGCTGCGGAGAAGAAGGCGGCCGAGGAAAAAGCTGCAGCAGAGAGGGCAGCTCAAGCCACTTCCACTACAACTCGTAATATGCCAAATACTGGCCCAGAGGATATGTTGCCCCTTGCCGTGGTGCTTGGTCTAATGACTACCGCTGGCACTGCATTTGTGATGTCCAAATCGCGTCAATAAAACTCTATTTCTTAGAATGAGCCCTTCAATTAGGGCTCATTTTTATTTTGGATGAGAGGTTTTTGTAGAAATAAGTCGAAGATGTGTTATAATAATAGTATGCCCGAGTGGTGAAATTGGTATACACGTATGCCTTAGGAGCATATGCCATTTGGTGTGCAGGTTCAAGTCCTGTCTCGGGCACCAACGATAAGATAGTACATCTAGGATTCTAGATGTTTTTTGGGCAGAAAAAACTGCCACAGAGAGTGGCAGTTTGGGAGACTAGAAAATTACAAAAGAGGGATCGAGTAAATCGCAATACACATCACACAGCTAAGGAAGAATGCGAGACAGCAGAAGAGTGAAACCCCTTGCCAGGCCTCGATACGAGCATACTGCTCATCGGAGGCGCTGCCAGATGTATTCGAAAAGCCCAGCGTCACCGGCATTCCAGTACGCCAGAGAATTAGCATGCAGAGTACCGCTATGCCGTCCGTTTGAGCTTCTTGACGTAAATTTTCCATTACCTCACGAAAGATTTCGCTGTTCCAGTCAAAGACAGTAGAGCCAAAAATGTGCCACAAAGAGCAAATGAGGAGGTCGGCAAATGTTACGAAATGAATCATTGATTGCCAGATAAGCAAAGCTGCCACAAACCTGAACAGTATATCGAAACCTGTTCTACGTAATTTTTCGACAAAGAACCACGTAATAAGAACCATACTAACAAGAATAGCTAGGCTAATAATTTCCCTGTAATCCATTGTTTTCTCCTTTTAAGGTACAAATTTGGGTATCCCCATCTTTTTATTATATCATATTTCGTGATTTTTGGAAAGAGGTGGTGTTTTTCATAAGATTATGTTATAATATAATCATGAAAAAGTTACCAATTGTGGCTCTTATTGGCCAAACTAATGCTGGGAAATCGTCGCTACTCAATCGGATGGCGCGGAAGAATATCGCCATCGTGGCGCGTGAGGAGGGAACAACGCGGGATAACGTAGTGGCAAAAATTGACGACCAGTTTATTTTGGTAGATACTGCTGGGCTAAAAGACCCGACGGATGATTTTGAGGCTTCTATTCAGGATCAGATTCAGGATGCGATTGATTCGGCTGACGTAATTTTGGTAACATTAGATTCTTCTAAATACTTCGATCATCGAGACGCAAAAATTGCAAAAAATGCACTCCGTTCTGGTAAGCCAGTAAAGTTAGTGCTAAATAAATGCGACCTTGGAGAGTCGTTGCCACTTACCGAATTTCGTGCGCTTGGTATCGCACCTGAGGACACTTTCTATGTGTCGGCTACGACCGGACAAGGAACTGCCACTCTCAAAAAGGCCATCCAACCAGCCGCCTCGCCCTTACGGGTTCACGAGGCTGATGCAAAAGCTAGTTCTAATGCCACGACGCTTAAGATTGCCTTAATCGGGCGGCCAAATGTAGGGAAGTCATCGCTATTTAACGCCCTTGGCAAGAAGCAGCAAGCAATCGTGAGCTCTAGACAGGGAACTACACGGGATATTAACCGCGTAAACATTCGTTATAAGGGGCGTGAGCTAGAAATTTTAGACACGGCGGGACTAAGGAAGCCAGGCAAACGCGAAGTGGGAATTGAAAAGTTTTCGGCTATTCGTACACTCGCAGCGATTGAGGAAGCAGATATTTGCTGCTTGCTAGTAGATTCTACTGAGCCACATTCTAAGCTCGACCAAGCGCTAGCTGGACAAATTGTAGGGGCAGGTAAAGGCATCATCATGGTGGTAACGAAGGTCGATTTACTAGAAAATGCCGAGCCGACAAATTATTTTGGTGAAGAAAATGTTAAAAACCGGACGGCGGCAGATTTCCTGATTGATACACTGGAGAAAGATTTTGATTTTCTGCCTTATGCGCCAGTAGTGCTAACGAGCTCGGAAACCGGGCTGAATGTAACACAAATTTTCGAGCTAGCACTAGAAATAGATGCCGCACGGCACACTGAAATAAAGACTTCGGAGCTGAACAAGATACTAGCTGAGGCTATCGTAGCGCACGCTCCAGCGGGGCTGAAAAACACCCATCCGAAGCCAAAATATATCGTGCAAACCGACACTTGCCCGCCGTGGTTCGTGGTGCATGGGCACGATTTGGGCTTACTCCACTGGTCGTGGAAGCGATATTTGGAGCGTAAAATTCGCGAAAAATATCCGTTTGTCGGTACGCCGATAATGTTTTCGTACCGTTCGGGCAAATCCGCAGAACAGGACAAACCGAAAAATTGACTTTTTGATACAGATATGATATAGTTATAGGGTAGACTATTTTTTCTTTCATGTTATAATAGTTAATGAGGTGGGAGCAAGTTAAGTGCTCTTTTTTGAGATTAGGCTTAAGGTACTTTTAAAAGGAGGTTTTAATGTGAACGAAAAGCGGCCAATTTATGTGCTGGATACCAATATTCTTATTGATTATCCGAACATTATCCCCGGTAGCGGCTCGAAAAAGCCGAAAAACCCGACGATTGACCTGACCGGCGCACACCTCGTGGTACCGTCGGCGGTAATCAGGGAACTTTCGAGCTTCAAGCGTGAGAAAAGTGACCGTGGTAAAGCGGCACGGGTAGTGCTTCGGCGACTCAGGAATTTGTCCAAAGAGGGACGTGGTGGTCACTGGAATTCCTATACGATGGGCAGTCCGATGCAGCTATTCAAGAACGGAATGACGTTTTCGATACTGCCGGTGCATAAGAACTTCAAGGATTCTTTGCCTTTCGCTCCGGACGAAAACGATATGGATGGTCAGATTATTCTGGCAGCTATCAGTGCGTCCTATATTGCGGAAGGGCGGAAGAATGACGGAAGTAATGAAATGAGGTCGGTAAACGATTTTGTTTCTTGTGCTTACTCTGGGCGCGAAGTGATCATTTTGACCAATGATAATGGTTTGGCAATTCGAGCGCACGAGCGTGGGGTTGCGACGGATAGGTTTGGCTATGATTGTCCGGCACCTTATACTGGGCGACGCGACCTGATCGTACCGAATGAACTTTTCAAAAAAATGTTCCTGGAGCAACGAGTGTCACGAGCGGATTTTGAACGACTGATGCCAAATGAACCGCCACTGGTGGCAAATGAGTTTATCATTATGACACCGGAGGAGCCGGATGGTTGCCCGTTCTATAATCCGAGGCGCAAAAAGGATTTTGGCAACATTGGTAGATATGACTGCGATGAAGATGCACTGATGCCGCTGAAATTCGTAAAAAGTTTTCCGGTAAAGCCGTTGACCGTAGGTCAGGCGCTTTATGCCGAGGCGCTGGCTGATCCGAGTATCGCAGCGGTAATTTGTACTGGGCCGGCTGGCTCTGGTAAGACCTATATGGTGACCATTTATAGCTACATCGCAACGATGGCGGGAATATACATGGGCATTTCGGTCGTACCTTGCGAAAACACGAGTAAACTCGGCGCTCTGCCCGGTGGGCTCAACAGCAAAATGGACCCGCAAGTGCAGCCGTTTAAAAATGCGCTCAGAAACTACCTTTATAAAAAGGGGTTTGGCCAGCCGAAGAAAGTGCAGCCTGTCAAAAAACCGGATGCTGACTATTCGGAGCAAGATGAGGAAGTAGCCGAATGCATCATCGAGGAAAACGTGTCTGTCCAGACGGTCGAAGATGAGTCGGCGACATTCGAGGAAACGCAGGATAGTGGTTCAGGTGAACTGATGTCCGGTGCAGAAAACGGCGAAGCAGAAGAAAGTAATAAAGCCGAGCAGGAAACCAACGCTAATGCGCGAAGCAAATCTGGCCGGAAGCGTAAAGTCAGGCACCGTACTAAGGAAGCTAAGAGCCGGCATCAAAAATCATTAAAGATACTGCTTGATGATAAGGTCGAGGATATTTGGCGAGATTTCTTTTCGAATATCCCGATAGAAGTGGCGCGCGGTCAGGATTTCAATGACCAGATTGCGATTTACGATGAGTTCCAAGACCAGAACGCTTCACAGGCGGACACGCTGATTAAGCGTATCAGCGGCGACCACGGCAAAATTGTGATTACGGGTGACATCGAGCAGATTCACTCACCGTATCTTGACGAAAACAATAACGGCATCGTCTATGCCACTGAGACGCTATATGATAGCTCGCTGGTGGCAAGAGTGAGTTTTACAGAAGACGACGTAGTGAGGCATCCGCTCGTCAAGATGGTAGCCGAAAGGCAGAGGCGCGCCAAATCTCAGAAAGAAGAATCTTAAAACCTACCTTACCCCTGCAACACCGCAGGGGTTTTCAGCAGTAAATCCACTCTCTGACGATTGGCGGAGCGTATAATCATTGGCCACATTCAACATTGCGAGTGGCCGTTTTAGTGATAGAGTTAGCCTGGATGGCGTGGAAGAGATAGCCGCTGAGACTGGAGGCGACTTCGGTTTTTAGGAAGGTTTCTATGCGCTTATACATGTCACCGGCTCTGCCAGTGGGGACAAAATACATAGTAGCACGATTGGTGCCACTAGCATTTGACGGCCCATTTAACTCGTCAAAGGTGAAACCATTGGCGGCACCTTGTTTATACTTAAGCATTTATGGTTAGATAATACCATACGTGAACTATTTTTATAATAGTATTCGCTCTAGTGCTACGTGCTTGGTGACTTTCTGCCTAATAACTGATATACTAACTATATGAAGCTTGTAGTAGGGCTCGGTAATCCGGGGAATCAGTATAATTTTACGCGACATAATGCGGGTTTTCTGGCGCTAGATTTTTATTTTAAAGTGAAGGGGTTTAGTTGGGAGAAAAAGCCGCAATTTGGCGCAATTTGGGCGCGAAACGGCGAGATTATTTATATTAAACCGCAGGACTTTTATAATGAGAGCGGACGCGCAGTAGCGGATTTTGTGCGGTACTATAAAATCGCTTTATCTGATGTTTTGGTGATTTGCGATAATTTTGATTTGGAATTTGGTAAGGTAAGGTACCGAGCGAGCGGGCTGGCAGGCGGCAATAATGGCTTAAAATCGGTAGATAAATACCTGGGTAGTTCTGAATATCCACGAATTCGCATTGGCACCGGTAACGATGCGCTCCGGCGACAGATGGGGGATGTGGATTTTGTATTATCACGGTTTACGACAGAGGAAAAAGCCAAACTACCAGAGATACTAAAAGAGGTAGCAACAAAAATAAGTCAAGCTTAGTCTTTACAAAAATAGTAAAACGTGATATAATGTAATGAGCATGGGTATTTTGATTCCATGCAATATATTATCTTAGGGGGTTGTACCTTTGAAAGACAAAGTTGAGACTGCAATAATCGAGGTAACTGAGGACGGACGTCATAAGCGTTATGCTTTCCCGGTCGTCACCGCGTCCGGGAAGTTGATGACGCATCGCTTGCGTCGCCTGCTGAATGGCAAATTTGGCAGCTTCAGTTCCAATGGCCACACGGTGACACAGCACTTCGTGGGAATGGTTTGGCAGCCGCCCTACACGGTACTTGAGCTGCTGATACAGGAGCGTCGCGCCCTGCAGGATGAGCTGCTGCGCATTGAAGGACACAACGAAGACACCGATGCGCCGCTCACAATCATCCCGAAGAGAGCCACCAATGACGAGATTACTCGCCTGGTGAGCTACGAGCTGAAGCTCCATAAGGAGTTCAGCGTGCGTATCAACCGGCACAATTCTCAGTGCGCCAAACCTTACACCTGTGCCCTTTAATCTCAATTGCCTTTTGCCCCCGCAATAAACTTGCGGGTGATTTTTTATTCTGTGAGAAAAAGTTTTACTGTTATGAAAATGTGTGTTATAATCGTAAGCAGGATGGGCAAAATTGCTAAATATTTGAATCAGTTGATTGTTGGCAATGTTTATGATGCGCCTGATATTTTGGATGCTTATTCTACTGACCGCTCAGTATTGAAAATTAAGCCAAAAGCCGTGGCTTTGCCGGAGTCGACTGAAGATGTTTGTAAGCTGATGCAATTTTGTTATCAATTGGCCAAGAAAGACATCAAAGTGCCAGTAACAGTGCGGGGGTCTGGGCTAGACGAAAGTGGGGCAGATTTAGGCAATGGTGTAATTATTTCTACCGAAAAATTGAATCGGTTGCTAGAGTCCGATAAACGCGAGCGTTTAGTACGCGTCCAGGCTGGTATTACCTTGAAAGAGCTAAATACTGCCTTATCTATCAATGGACTCACGATTCCGATTAGCGGTCATGAGATGGAGACAATTGGTGGACTGATTTCTAATTGCCCTTTGGATGCTGGGGCGGGGCGCTATGGCGGAATTTTTAGTTTTGTCGAACGTGTTGAGTTTGTATTGCCAAATGGAGATATTATACAAACGAATCGCATCAACGAACATGGCATAACCAAAATTGCAGGCGAAAAATCCAAAGAGGGTGAGATATATGAGAAGCTGAAGCAGATTATCAAAACAAATGAGGTGTTGATTCGCGAAATTGAAAAGACTGGCCATTCGTCTTACGGCTATCCGATGATTGCACAAGCAAGTAAAGGCGAGTCAATTGATTTGATGCCACTTCTCTTTAAGGCGCAAGGGACGCTAGGCGTGATTACGGAAGTGATTTTGCGTGCAGTGCCGATGGAGGGCAAGGTTAGTCGGGTGGTAGTGACGGCGGAAAAATTTGAAACTGCACAAAAATTTCTAGAACTTGCCGCAGCAATGAATCCACGCGAACTTAACATTTACGATATTAGAATTGCGAAGGCAGTGGAAGAGACTGGCAAAAAGTTAGGTCAGATTACTAAGCAGGCCAAGGATGGCTTTGTAGTGATGGCAAAATTTGACCAGAATAAGAAGAACTTAAAGAAAATTGCCAGTATGGAGAGTGTGCTTCCTAAGGGCTCGCAGTTAATTATTGAGTCAGACAAAACACGTGGGGCGGTAGATGAGTTTAGCAATTCTTTGGTGAGTTTCTTAAACCAGATTCGAGTAGGTGAGCGAGTGCCGATTGTGACTGATTTCTATATTCCGCCAGAAAACTTAGCGAATTTTCTCAATGATTTGGCCGTGATGGAAAAAAGCCTCGGACTAGAATTGGCACTATTCGGTTCATTTGCAACGGGAAATTATAGTTTAAGGCCAAAATTTGATGTAGAAGCGGAAGATTTCAGTAAAAAGGCCGTGGCGTTTTTGCGAGCGAGTAATTTTGTAATTCAGCGGCAGGGTGGCTCTATCACTGGTGGTAGCCCAGAGGGGCGCATTAAGGCAATCGTGACTAACGATGGGATGCCGGAGTTTGAAAAAAATCTTTACTTAGATATTAGGAATATCTTTGACGACTGCGAAATTATGAACCCATCCGTAAAGCTCGGTGCTGACACGCGTTATACTCTGGATCATTTCCGGACTACCAGTTCGGTGATTTCTGTGTTATAATAGTCTAAATTAGAGGAGAAAGTATGAAAACTAAGCTGAAAAAGCTATCCGATTCTCGTGTGGAGATTACGGTAACATTGGACGAAAAAGATTTGAAAGAGGCCAGTGAAAAGGCCTTGGAGCGTTTGGCGAAAGAAGTGCGCGTGGAGGGCTTCCGTAAAGGTAAAGTGCCCATGGAAGTAGCCAAAAAATTCATACCAGAGAATGATTTGAACGGCGAAACCGCAGATATTGCTGTGCGTACTACGATTATCAAAGCATTTCAAGAAAATAAGCAAGATGCTTTGGCGGTGCCAGGAGCAAATATTGTCAAATATGTTCCAGGCGAATTACTAGAATACACCGCAACAGCGGATGTGATTCCAGAGATTAAACTTGGCGATTATAAGAAACTGGGAGTTAAAAAGCCAGAAACTAAGATTACAGAAAAGGACATCAAAGGCGTACTAGACAATATCGCTAGGTCATTCGCCGAGAAAAAAGCTATCAAGCGCGCTGCCAAGTTGACTGACGAAGTGATTATTGATTTTACCGGCAAGAAAGATGGCGTAGCATTTCCTGGTGGATCGGCTAGCGATTTTAAACTTGTGCTTGGCTCTAAAAGTCTGATTCCTGGGTTCGAGGATGGCATCGTTGGACATGAACCTGGCGATAAGTTTACGCTTGATTTAACTTTTCCTAAAGATTATGGTATGCCTGATTTAGCAGGGGCTAAGACCGTATTTGAGATTTTACTCAAACAAGTCAATGAAGTAAAAACGCCAGAAATTGACGACGAGCTAGCAAAGAGGGTTGGTCCATTTGATAATTTAGAGGCACTGAAAGACGACATCAAGAAAAATTTGGAAGCACAGACGATGCAGCGCGAAGGCGAGAAGTTCAAGGACGAACTTTTGAAAGCCCTTGTGAAGAAGTCTAAAATCCCGGCACCTGAGATTTTGATTGACGACCAGATGAAAGTCATTCGTGATGACATCAATCGTAACGCTACTTCACAGGGTATCAGTTTTGAGGAATACTTGAAGCGTGGTGGCGAAACAGAAGAAAGTTGGGAGAAGAAAGCGCGAGAAGCAGCTGAGGAACGCGTGAAAGCTTCACTTGCCCTACAAACACTCGCCGTAGAAAATAAGATTACAGTAGCCGATGAGGACGTCAATGCAAAGATTGCTGAGCTTAAGGATGTTTATCGCAAATCGCCAGAAGCTCTAAAAAGCCTTAAGGACCCAAATGTTAAAATGGACATCCGCAACCGAATGATTATTGAAAAGACTCTAGATTATCTGGTAGAAGTTAATACTAAATAACATTTACTTTTCCGGTCATTCGTGCTATAATAGCGTAAAGAGTTTCATCTTGTTTGCTATTGCTGTATTTTGCAAACAGGGCAATATAATATATATAATATATAGAAGGAATTTGAATGCCAACTATTAATCAGTTGATTCGCAAGCCTCGCAAAAAGGCTGTAAAGAAATCAAAATCCCCAGCGCTTGGTTCCATCGTGAACACTTTGAAGACTAAGCGATACGAGAAAGCATCTCCGCTAAAGCGTGGGGTTTGTATTAAGGTGACCACTAAGACACCAAAGAAGCCAAACTCAGCTATGCGCAAAGTAGCTCGCGTACGTCTTACCAATGGTCAGGAAGTGTGGGCTTACATCGGTGGCGAAGGACACAACTTACAGGAACACGCCGTAGTGTTAGTACGTGGTGGTCGTGTACCTGATCTTCCTGGTGTGCGCTATCATATTGTACGCGGAACTTTGGATCTTCAGGGCGTCAATGGTCGCAAGCAGGGTCGTTCTAAGTACGGTGCCAAGAAGGAGGGTAAGTAATTATGCCACGTAAAACTACCAAATCTCTGGAACGCAAAGTCAATCCAGATCGCAAATATCAGTCAATTATGGTGCAAAGGCTCATCAATAAGTCAATGCTTGATGGCAAGAAGCAAGTCGCTGAACGTGCTGTCTATTCAGCCATTGAGGGTGCCGCTAAAAAATTGGATTCAGAAAATCCAGTAGAGGTTCTAGAAAAGGCCATCGCCAATGTGTCGCCAGATTTTGAAGTGAAGTCACGCCGTGTGGGTGGTGCTAACTACCAGATTCCATTTCCAATCGCTGGCCATCGTCAGATGCATTTCGCATTTACATGGATGGTGCAAGCAGCACGCGCACGCAAGGGTATGCCGTACGCAAAGCGCCTTGAGGCAGAAATCGTAGATGCTTATAATGAGACCGGTGCAGCCTTCAAGAAGAAAGAAGATTGTCACCGTATGGCTGAAGCCAACCGTGCGTTTGCGCATTTTGCTCGCTAACGCTTTGGCTTTCAGAAAAGAAAGTCCAACAAAGAAAGCAAGTTCTAAAAAGAAGGCAGGCACATATCCTGACCTTCTTTTTTGATTATTAATTATTATTTCTTTTAGAAATAATAAGTTTATGTGTTATAATATACATAAGAATAATAGGAGGTAAAATGGTTAAAGTCGCAATTAATGGTTTTGGTAGGATTGGACGCAATGCGTTCAAGATTCTGATGGGACGAGATGATGCTGAGGTAGTAGCCATTAATGACATTACTGATGCGAAGACTTTAGCGCATCTCCTTAAATATGATTCCACCTATGGCGCTTACGATAGTGAAGTGTCATTCAATGAACATGCGATTATTGTAGATGGCAAAGAAATCCCAATTTACGCCGAAAAGGATCCGAAAAATTTACCGTGGCGAGATTTGGGAGTAGACGTCGTGATAGAGTCTACTGGATCCTTTACTAAACCAGAAGATGCACGTGCGCATATTGAAGCGGGTGCGCGCAAAGTGGTTATTTCGGCGCCGGCTAAAGGTGAGGGTGCAAAAACTGTTGTACTTGGTGTTAACGAAAACACGGTTCAGGCGAGTGATGAGATTTTATCCAATGCTTCTTGCACAACCAACTGTATCGCACCGATTATGAAAGTGCTAGAAGATGAGTTTGGTATTGATAAAGCAATGATGACGACCGTACATTCTTATACCGGTTCGCAGAGGTTACTGGACGCACCGGCGAAGGATTTGCGTGAAGCTCGTAGCGCCGCGCAGAATATTGTACCAACCACGACTGGCGCATCTAAAGCTGCGGCTCTAACTATCCCGGCACTCAAAGATAGATTCAATGGTTTATCCGTGCGCGTCCCGACTCCAGTTGTATCATTATCCGACATAACAGCGATCATTAAACGTGATACCACAAAAGAAGAACTAGCTGAATTGTTTAAGAGGAAAGCTAACGAATCATACTATGAAGGAATCATCGGTGTATCCGAACAAGAATTAGTTTCGTCGGATTTTATCGGGGATCCGCGTTCTTGTATTGTTGATTTACCACTACTTGATGTAGTAGGTGGCAATATGATTAAGGTTGTAGCTTGGTATGATAACGAGTGGGGATATTCTAACCGCTTAGTCGAGCTTGCGGTAGATTATAGCGGAGATAACTGATGAAAGTCTTCGTTGGCGCTGATTATCGTGGGTTTGAACTAAAAAATAGACTGGTAGGGTTTTTGCTGAACAAAGGTTACGAAACAGTTGATGAAGGCGCCTATGAATATTCCGAGGGTGACGATTTTAATGACCCAGCTATCGCCGTGTCACGAGCAGTGCGAGAAGAAGCTGGGTCGAGGGGAATACTCATTTGCGATTCAGCACATGGCGTAACAATACAATCAAATAGATTTAAGGGAATCCGGGCGGCACATTGTGACTCTGTAGAATCAGCAGGACTAGCGCGTGAGCATGATGATGCAAACGTGCTTTGCCTTTCGGCGCATTTTATTGATGAAGAGTTGATGAAAGAAATTGTTACCAAGTTTCTAGAAACTGATTTTGTAAATTACGAACGGCGAGTGCGCCGCATTAATCGTTTAGACGAAAGGGAAGATTATGATTAAGCAGGTAACAATCGTACCGGCGATTCTCGCCAACAGTAAGCAAGATTTTAAGGTTCAGGTAGAGCGTATCAATACTTTTACGCGACGTGTACAAATTGATATTGTGGACGGATTATTTGCACCGAACAAAACTCTAGATGTGACAAATATTTGGTGGCCAAAAGGTTGGGAGACCGATTTGCACATGATGGTGGCAAGACCATCAGAACATTTAGAGACAATTTTTAAGTTAAACCCATCACTTTGTATTTTTCATGCGGAAGCACAAGAAGATTTGTTGCCGATTTTCGAGGCATTAAAACAGCATGACATCAAGGCTGGCGTCGCACTACTTCCTGGAACATTTCCCGGTGCAGTGCAGAGATATATCGAAGCGGCCGATCATGTAATGGTATTTGCTGGGCAAATTGGAGTGCAAGGTAGCCGAGCGGATTTGTTACAAACCGAAAAGGTATCGCTGATTCGTGCGATTAAAACTGATGTTGAGATCGGCTGGGACGGTGGAGCTAACATGACAAATGTACGCACCTTGGCACATTCGGATGTTGATGTAATCAACGTTGGTTCTGCTATTTCGCAAGCTCCGGATCCAGCAGCCATGTTCAAGGCTCTGGTGGAAGAAATTGACAAAACTGGAGTAGTGTTGTAATGGCACGTATCGTTTCGCTCGGTTCGGCTCTCCAGGATATCTATCTCGTAGATCATGACGATTTGACACCAACCACGATTGGCAACGAAGCGATTTTTGGAAATGTCTTAGTTGGTTCAAAAGTAGACATTGACCATTTGAGTTATGAAGTAGGTGGTGGCGGCATCAATTCAGCAATTACTTTCAGTCGCAATGGACATGAGGCGATTTTTATTGGTAATATTGCTGGCGACTCGGCAGGAGAGGCGATAATTCAGGTTTTAGATCGTGAGGGGATTGATAGCAGCTATGTAAGTTATGTGAATCGCAGAGCTACTGGTACATCAGTGATATTACTCGATTCTAAAGGTGGTGAGCGAACGATCCTGACATATCGCGGGGCAAGTGAGAAGTTTGATAATTTTGATGAAAATGATTTGGAACTTTTGCAACCAGATTGGTTATACGTCACGACTTTACGTGGCGATATTGATACCTTGACGAGATTTTTCACTAAAGCCAAGGAGCTGGGGACAAAAATCATGTTTAATCCGGGCGTAAAAGAATTAGCAAAGGCAGAGCAGGTAATGAATCTACTGGAAAAAGTAGATATTCTTCTTGTCAATAAAGCAGAGGCGTCACAATTAGTGCCTGGTGTATTATTGACTGAACTTTTATATCATCTTAACAACTATGTCAATGTCGTAATAGTGACCGACGGAGCAATGGGCGGCATTGCGGGGAATCATGAAACCAATGAAGTATATCGATTCGGAATATATGAAGATGTACACATGAAGGACGCTACGGGCGCAGGGGACGCATTTGGTTCGGGATTCTTGGCGAGTTTTACCAATGGCAAGACGTTCCGGCAATCGCTAATCTTCGCATCGGCGAATTCTACTTCCGTAGTGCAAAAAATTGGTGCAAATCGCGGCATCCTTAATAGTGAGGTGGAACTACATCCAATGCCAATACAAAAGTTATAAAGGAGGAATATGTTACAAACCGAAGAAGAATTACTGAAAAAATTATCCATCGCTGATTTGGAACGAGCTAACGCATATGCAAAAGATTTGGGGCAAGGACTTCAAATTGTGCGTTCTTTTCCGCAGGGTGTGACGGTATTTGGATCTGCAAGATTGCCGCAAGAGAATAAATACTGCGTAATGGCATACAAATTAGGTGGGTTACTTGCGAAAAATGGGCACACCGTAGTAACTGGTGGTGGTCCTGGTATTATGGAGGCTGCTTCGCGGGGTGCATTTGAGATTGGCGGACGCACGATTGGTCTGAACATCACCTTAAAGCATGAACAATTCCCAAACCCGTATCTTACAGATTGTGTAACATTTGAATACTTCTTTGCACGCAAAGTATCGCTCGCAATGGCAGCTAAAGTGTTTGTGTTCTTCCCGGGTGGGTTTGGCACGATGGATGAGATATCTGAAGTGCTATGCTTGATGCAAGAAGGCAAGATGCCAAAAATGCCAGTATTCTTAATTGGTAAAGGATACTGGAGAAGTTTCGACCGAATTATCAGGAAAATGTTGGAACTGAAATTGATTGGCACGCAGGACACTAAGATTTTTAAGATTACCGACGATTTGAATGAGGTGGTAAAGGCGGCGAACAAAATCGGTCATCCGAAGATTTCGGAAAACTTCTACGATGGGTTTGAGGAGGCGAGCGCACTAGGGATTAAACGCAAACCAAAACTTGGCGACTAATACATTGGTTTGGGTCATTGCAAAAAACACCAGTTGCGAGCTGGTGATTTTGCTAGGTTGATGCAAAAAGGCTAAGCGTAACCTAGAAAGGTTGCGCTAACCCAAGTCGGGAATTAGTGTCGGCAATGCGAATGAGCTCGTTATACTTCGCGATACGCTCAGACCTAGATAGGGAGCCGGTCTTGATTTGTCCAGTTCCGAGACCAACTGCGAGATGAGCGATGGAAACATCTTCGGTTTCACCAGAGCGATGCGACATGACTGTCTTATATCCAGCTTTCTTGGCTAGTAGGACAGCATCGATAGTTTCAGATAGGGTGCCGATTTGGTTTGGCTTAATCAGAATTGCATTCGCCGCACCAAGCTCGATACCTTTCTCTAATAGTTTCACGTTGGTAACGAATAGGTCGTCGCCGACTAGCTGGATGCGTTTACCGAGACGTTCGGTCATAATCTTCCAGTTGTCCCAATCGTTCTCCGCAAGACCATCTTCAATAGAAACGACTGGATAATTATTGATAATCCAATCGTACCAGTTGATAAGGTCGTCGGAAGTTTTCCAGTCACCATTGGTTTTCAAGACGTAATGGTCAGTATCGTAAAATTCACTTGCGGCGATGTCCATGGCAAAACAAATATCGGTGCCGAGTTTGTAACCGGTTTTTTCTACGGCCTGTTTGATGCACTCCAGTGGTTCATTATTACCCTCACGGACACGTGGAGCGTATCCACCTTCGTCGCCAACCGTGGTTGGGTAGCCACGTTCTGCCAACACATTTTTAAGGGCATGGAATACTTCGGCGCCCATGCGGACGGCGTCGGCGATATTGCCTGCGCCTTTTGGAATAATCATGTATTCCTGAAAATCAGTAGCCCACGAAGCATGCTCGCCACCATTCATTACATTCATCATCGGAAGTGGAATGGACATTTGCGATTCTGTGCCAGCAAGTTCAGCTACGTAACGATAGAATGGGATGCGTTTTGCGCGAGCGTGTGCTTTCGCATTGGCAAGTGAAACGGCAAGGATTGCATTGGCGCCGAGGTTAGATTTGTTTTCTGTGCCATCAAGTTCTAGCATCATTTGGTCAACTGTGCGTGGGTCAGAGGTGTTACCGACGAGGACGTCTTTAATCTTGGAATTGACGTTCCAAACGGCTTTAAGGGTGCCCTTACCGCCAAACCTGGTTTTATCGCCGTCGCGAAGTTCCAAGGCTTCACCGGAGCCAGTAGAAGCACCAGATGGAACAATAGCCCGCCCAAAACCACCGTTTTCAAGATAGACTTCGGCTTCCACCGTGGGATTACCGCGCGAGTCTATCACTTGCCTTGCTCTAATGTTGGATATTTCAAAATTATTCATATTTACAATTTTAGCACATCCGTGTTAAAATAAACATAAGGATTATTAAAAATTAAGGAGTTTTTTATGAATGAAAACCCTGAGGGAACGCCAAACCCTCTGAACCCCGTCCAAGGTGCTGCTCCAGATCAACAACCTGCATCAGCGCCGGATCCGACCGTGGAGTCGGCAACGCCGATAGCAGAACAGACTCCGCCGGTGACCAAATCGACCGAGATTCCAGCAACACAGCCTGCAGAACAGGTTGCAAGTGTTGAGCAACCATTACCGGCAGAGCAGCCTTTGCCAGAAGAACTGCCGACTGAATCGGCGCCGGAGCCCATTAAAATAAATGTGAAGTCCGTTTCTGTAGAGGAGCAAGAAAAACCAGTTAGTACACCGGTTTCGGAGGCAAGTAATGAATCGACCACTATTCAGACGACCGAGGTCGGCAATAGGCCGGTCACGCAGTCTGCACGGAAGGAAATGGCACCGGAGCCGTTGTCCGTAGAAACGATGAGCGAGCGATTGTCGGTTGAGGAATTGGCGCCAGAAAGCATGCAAAAAGCGGTTCAGAAAAAGTCTCACAAAACAGGGCTTCTTGTTGCGATTGTTTTGCTTGTTGTAGCAATTGCAACTGGAGTTGCAGCGGCGATTGTACTCCTTAATCCTTTTGGCAAGTCTAACGATGCAGTGCCGGCAGCACTTTCTAAGCTACTCAGCGGTAAGGCGCCAACAAATGTCGCAATGAACGGCACAATCAATGTAACATCCAACGATTCTAATTCTCCATTTAGCTATATGTCCGTCAATTTAGATGGTGGGGTGAATGCTTTGACTGGCGAATCTTTTGAAAACGCTAGCGTAATGACGACGCTTGCAAATGGTAGCGAATTTGATTTCGACGTCAGTGAGGTCGGTACCTCAAAGGGTGACTTATATCTAAAATTATCTAATATCTATACTGAACTTGTAGATTATTATGGTGATGCAACTGGGCTGCCTTTAGTTTACGACAACGTAAACGGCGAACAATTAGTAGAGCCGAAAGCAGAAACTACCGCCTGTGATCCTGAAGCCGCCGATTGTCAAGAACCAGGTCCGGTGATCGATAATTGTGTAACCGATGCTAATGGCGTGACTAATTGCGCGACGCCATATACGCCACAAGATCCAATTACCACATTAAATCAGCTAGGCGTATTTGACGTGATTGACGATGAATGGGTCCACATTCCGACGACTTCGTTTGACAGTGTTACGAGTATGACTGGGATTAATGCCCCGGCACAGTGCCTAATTGGAGCCGCTGGTAAACTTGGCGAATTTGGTTCTAACTTCGCTAGTATATACCAAAAATATCCGTTCATTGAGTATTCAACGGACAATATTACTTTGGTTAAGCGCAATAGCCAACCATATCGATTAACCTTCAATAAGGATAAGTTGGCCGACTTCATTAATTCAATGAATAATTCTGGTTTTATGAATGAGATGTTAGCTTGCGTAGGCGGACTAGCAACAAATACTACGGTCACTGCGAACGATTTAGACAAAATTATTTCCGCGCTACCGAGTATTTACGTTGAAATTAACGAGGACAACGATTTCACCCGATTATACATGACTATTTCGTCTACAGACGGATTGACTTCTGCAATCGTCGACCTTTCATTCTCCTACCCGAGTAGCATCACGATAAATGAGCCAACCGTCTATGTGGATATCAACCAAGTAATAGAAAGTATTATGTCGCAATTCTTCCAGGAGCCAGTTGTCCAGATTGATGAAACCATTGTGACGGAACCAGCAGGGCAGTAGTCTTTACATTTTAGGCTTTTCGTGGTATAATTAGAAGATGGACGAGAGGTTGAAACAAAAACTAAATAAACTCCCGGATGCACCGGGGGTTTATTTTCACAAAAATAAGGCCGGTGAGATTATCTATGTAGGTAAAGCTGCAGTACTTAAAAATCGCGTACGACAGTATTTCCAGAAATCACATAAAGACGTGAAGACCGAAGCGCTTGTTGCGGAAATATATGATACGGATTGGATTGTGGTAGATACCGAAATGGATGCGCTTTTTTTGGAAAGCGAGATGATTAAGCGTTATATGCCGAAGTGGAACATTTTGCTACGTGACGATAAGACAGTTTCGTATGTTAAAATAACAATGAATGAGGAAGTGCCTTATATTTCATTCACGCGTGTGCCAATGGATGATGGCTCAGTGTATGTGGGGCCTTTCTATGGTAAGGCTGTGATAGAAAAGTCCGTGCGGTTGCTTCGGCGAATTTTTTCGTACTACGTGAAACCATATGATGGCAAAAAGTCGCTTGATACCGATCTTGGATTAACGCCCGGTATTGAAATCGGAAAGTGCACGCCACGCGATTATAAGCGGAATTTGCGTAGATTGATTCGCTATCTTGAGGGCGATCGTGATAAATTGCTCAAAGAGTTAGAAAAGACGATGTATGAAGAAGCGGCAAAAGGCGAGTTTGAGCTAGCGGCCGAGGCGAGAAACCAGTTATTTGGACTAAAAGAACTCAAAAAGAAAATCGTTTTTTCTGATAAGGAATTTCTGGATATCTCATCGGATCAGGCGTTGGCGGATTTACAGAAAATGCTGGGGCTCGAAAAGCCTCCTAGACGAATTGAGGGGTACGATATCTCGCACCAATCTGGGACTAATACAGTGGGGAGCATGGTAGCATTCATCAATGGAGCGGCGGCAAGAAGTGAATATCGTAAATTTAAAGTGCGCAGTTCAACTAATGACGACCTTAAAAGCATGGCCGAGGTAATTAGCCGAAGACTAAAACACTCGGAGTGGGAATATCCAGATTTAATCATACTGGACGGCGGCGCGGGACAAGTTAATGCCATATTACCACTCGTAAAACCACTGGGGATTCCAGTAATTGGGCGCGACAAATCGGGTGACCATTCACGTTCAGCGGGGGTAAAGATTATTGTGCCGGGGAGAGGCCTAGTGCAGATTAGTTCTGGGTCGCATGTGGCAAGGCTGATTGCCAGAATCGATGAAGAATCGCACCGTTTTGCGATAACGTATCATTCTTTACTCAAAAGAAAAAATATGATAAAGTAGATGCATAGGAGTTATTATGCAGATAGGAAATTTTCTAGAAGTAGTCATATTCATCTCGGCATTCTTGACGATATTATTGATATTATTGCAACAGCGCGGGGCGTCGCTAGGTGCTGGATTTGGTAGTTCTGGCGAATTATACACCACACGCCGTGGCTTAGAAAAGTCGTTATTTGTAACAACGATTGTTTCTTCTGTGATATTTGTATCAGCAATACTAGGACTATTATTAATTCCGGCATAATATGGGAAATGCAATTCAAAAGCGTGGGCGTAAATTCTTGAGGAAGTTTTCGCGTGTTTCATATAAGGCACGTGAAGAGGGAAAAGAGCATATTCGCGAGAATCTATTGCAACGGTTCTCGCACATCCAAGATATTCGCTTGCTAATTTTGGAATGGTCGCTGCTGGTAGGGGCTCTGATTATGCTCGCAATTACGCAGACGATTTGGTTTGGCGAGACTTACGCTGACGATGTTTTTGTAGATGGTGGCACATACACGGAGGCGACAGTCGGGCAGGTCAATTCGCTTAATCCGCTTTTTGCGACCACTAATAGCGAAAAAGTATTAAGCAAACTGATGTTTGCAACACTTACTACGGTAGATTATTCTGGACATGTAGGGATGGGATTAGCAGAATCTTTGACGCCGGACGAGAACGGCAGAATTTGGAGTTTGAAGTTACGCGATGGCTTAAAATGGTCTGACGGTGAGCCACTGACAAACGAGGATATCATGTTTACTATCGGGTTAATTCAAAACTCAGCAGTAAATACAGTTTATGGTGCTAATTTGGCCGGCGTAAAAGTGCGTGAAGATGAGTCTGGGAGAATTATCTTTACTTTGCCATCGGCGTATGCGGATTTTGCATCAGCGCTTGAGATACCAATCGTGCCGAAGCATGAACTAGAAGATACGGAACCAAAAACTCTGGTAGAAGATGATTTTTCCAATTTGCCGGTAGCTTCTGGCGCATTTATGTTTAATGCAATGCAGCAGGCAGGGGCTAGTACAGGAACAGTAGTGTATTTATCGGCCAACCCCAATCATTACGCAGGCAAACCGATGTTGAATAGTTTTGCAGTGCGTGCTTACGATGCCTTGGAGGAGATTGTGACGGCGGTCAATAGTGGTGTGGTAACAGCCACGGCAGAATTATCAGGAAATGAAGTCAACAAGCTAAAAACTCCCGCCTATAACCGACGAGATTCCAGTATAGATTCTGGCGTATTTGCTTTCTTCAATACTGCCGCAGGACGGCTGAGGGACAAGAGATTACGCGAAGCAATTCGTCAGGGAATTGATTTGGCGGAAATAAGAGCGGCGGCGCCTGGGACAATGAAATTAGACTATC
This sequence comes from Candidatus Nanosyncoccus sp., assembly GCA_045603965.1. Taxonomy (GTDB): domain Bacteria; phylum Patescibacteriota; class Saccharimonadia; order Saccharimonadales; family Saccharimonadaceae; genus Nanosyncoccus. Next base: position 24,485 of record JAZUND010000045.1, read on the forward strand.
CATTGATTGACTCACAAATTCTACTTCAAAATTACCCAACAATTCCTGCACATAACTATGAAGTAGCGAGAACAGCTATAAGCGAAATAAGCGCTAGCGAAACAATTGTCCTGAATATAGCAACAGTAAAATCTGGCTATTTACCAGAAGTGGCAAATAAATTTAAGGAGCAGCTAGCCACGCTCGGTATCGAGGCAAATGTGACTGAATATGAAGAAACTCAGGATTTTGTAGCCAACATTATTGCGCGAAGAAATTATGACATTTTAATTTACGAAATTGAACTCGGAGCGGAGCCGGATCTTCTGCCATATTATCACTCTTCTCAAGCATCAACGGCAGGATTGAATTTGGCAAGTTATCGTAATGCACTAGTGGATGATCTATTGATTGGCGCACGTGAGACGTTGGACGTGCCACTTCGTGCTAAGAAGTATGAAACATTTTTAGAATACTGGGTAGCAGACGTGCCAGCCATTGCATTATACCAGTCAAATATGATTTATGTGTATAATAAAAACGTACGCGCCTATAATGAAAATACGAAGCTGGTGACTCCACTAGATAGATTTTCGGATATTATCAATTTTGCATCTGCCAAAAATACGCGCTACAAGACGCCGTAAAAAGTATAGCAAATTAGAGTATGATGTGTTATAATGTTTGCATGCGCCTGTGGTGGAATTGGTAGACACGCTACCTTGAGGTGGTAGTGGCCAGATTCACGGCTGTGCTAGTTCGAGTCTAGTCAGGCGCACCAAGAGTTAAAGGAGGTAGATGAAGAGTTTAATTTCAAAAATTTCGTGTATTGCCGCATCAATTATAATTGGTTCGGTTTTTTGTTTAGCTGGAAATACTTTTGCCGAGGAAGAGCAACCAGATACTACTGCTAGCGACATCGTGAAAGCGGCTACCAGCATCAGCATAAGCCCAGTAAGCAAGGTATTACAGCTAGAAGAGAACCAGGTGTATAGTGATACGTTTGAGGTGACAAATAACGGTAGCGAAGACATGACATTTGAGGTGTATGCTTCACCCTATTCTTATACTCTGTCGGAGGCCGATAATGAGTACAAACTAGGTTTTAGTCGCGAAACCAAGTATACCCAGATTACAAGATGGATTACTTTCAAAGATGTTAACGGAAATTACGTTAAGCAACCACAGTTCACCGCAAAACCTGGTGAAAGCGTAACCGTGAAATATCATATTTCAACTCCTGCTAGCATCCCGGCTGGTGGTCAGTATGCAGTACTCTTTGCGCACACATTATCTAAAGATACAAATGCGAGTGGGATTAAGACTGAGGCCAGCCCGGGTCTCGTGGTATATGGGCGATCGACTGGCGAGACGATTTCTACCTCGGAGATTTCTAATCTAGAACTAATCCAAACAAAGGGCGACGAGAAGGACAATGTTAAGATCAATTCAATCAGTGGCTCGGCCAAGGTGAAAAATACTGGCAATGTTGACTTTATGGCCTATGGAACACTCAAGGTCACTGGGCTCTTTGGGCAAACTTACTATGAAACGCCGGTCACGAGTGGCAGAATCTCAGTGATTCCGGAATCAGAGCTTACTGTGTCGGATGTATGGGAAGATACACCTTATTTTGGAATTTTCAATGCTTCATGGACGGTACATACGATAGACAATGAAGAAACCATTACGAAAACTTTCGTAATAATGCCTGTACCGATTATCCTTCTTGCAATTTTGCTATTGACAATTATAACCATATGGATTATACTAGCAGTAAGGAAGCGTAAAGAACGCAAGTCAAGATACAGTATGTAGATTGACATGTGCGAGTGTCGTTCTTCGCGGAACCAAAACAAATATCAAACATAAACAAGAGTGTAGAGTATGAAAAAAAGGCAAAAGAATATTCTTGGGTGTCTTGGTCTGGTTGTGGTAGCAACGATGCTGGGCGTTGCAGTGACTATACCAGATCAGAAGGCGTCAGCAACAACTAGTGTTGTGGATACAATAAAGGTGCGCGTGATAAGCGCAATGCCAGATGTCAGCATTACTGGTATCGTAAACGAAGGTGTTTACGCGAGCCCCGAACGAAAGTTTAATGTCTCCTATGAAAACGTTGACACGGTAATACTTACTTTGAGCTATACTGACATGGAAGGCAACGTAATCACTAAAACACTTGACCAATTCTATCCCGATTACGTAGCGGGCGATAAAGATTACGAGATTATGTTCGTGGAATAGGAGAATTGGTAATATGAATATCATTAATAATAAAATTAAGATAGCAGTTGCTTCGTTCTTCGGTTTTGTTACGCTTGGTTTGGCAAGTTTATTGCCATCGGTAGGTGTATCTGCGGCGGAAATAATAGAAATTCATGCATCCGAATATGGTTATGGCAAATATGTAGTGACGGCAAAGGGTATTGGTGAGCAAGGTGTGTATGATGAAGATATAGTAGTGTTTTACTACTTGCCAGTAGCTGCACAGGCGGAAGAGACAGAAGATGAAAATGTAAAATTAACACTAGACTATGTAGCCGACACGGGTGATGATGATACGAATGGCAATGTTTCTACTATTGAAATAAAAGTTTATGACGAAAATGGAAATGAGATTACAGTGTTATCCCCAGTGACCGTAAAAGCCCCGACAACAAGTGTTATTTTGCCATTTAGCGAGCATGACTTGCCTGCAGGGAAATATAAATTCGAAATTATAGCTTACGATAGGGACGGAGAAATGATTTATCAACCATATGAGTTTTGGTTTGATTACACTGTCGAAGAGGATATTCTAGTGCCAGACACTGGTAACTTCTTTGAGCAGCTTAATATCTCACGAGGTGACTACTTAATTACCGGTCTTATCGTTTTTATCAGCGTAGCATTAGTAGGAACTTTGATTATTGCAAAAACTAGCAAGAAGGCAAGCGGGACTAACAAGACAAAACGACGCTAAACAATTAATATACTCTACATAGTTCGGGCACTCATAACTGCGAGGGTGCCCGAATGTTTGAACGAAAGAAAAATGACACAAAAAAACGAGCTAGAAATTAATCCAACTCGTTTTCTGTTTTGTGGCTAAGCCTCTATTTTGGATTCAGCCTTTGTGGCTTTCTTTTCCGATTCTTTAGCAGCCTTCTTCGCTTTGTTTTCAAGAGCAGCTTTCATTGTAGCCGCCTTTGCAGCGCGAGCCTTGAAGCGATCGACGCGACCTTCGGTATCGATAATCTTCTCTTCGCCAGTAAAGAATGGGTGGCTCTTGGAAGAAATCTGAACCTTAACTAATGGATATTCATTGCCATCTTCCCACTTGATGGTCTCTTCGCTCTTCGCAGTTGACTTGGTGAGGAACGAAAAATTCGCGGCCTCGTCCATAAAGACGACATCACGATAATCTTTAGGGTGTAATTCTGTTTTACTCATAATTGGTGTAATTATACCAGAGGTTTACAAAAAAGTAAAGATGTGATATAATGGAGGTATATACTATTTAATGAAACAACTTCTGGGAGATTTCCTGTTTAACGCGAGGACCTGGGAGTGAAGAGAAAGGAAATCATATATGACCGTAGCTGTCGATATGAAAGCTTTGCTTGAAGCTGGTGCTCATTTTGGGCACAAAACAAGCCGCTGGCACCCGAAGATGGCGCCATACATCCATAGCAAGCGCCAGGATGCGCATATCATTAATCTTGAAAAGACCGTTGAGGGGCTTGAGACGGCTTTGCCAAAAATCACCGAAATCGTGAAGGGCGGTAAAAAAGTTCTATTCGTCGGCACCAAAAAGCAAATGAAAGATGCCGTGAAGGAAGCTGCCGAATCCGTAGAAATGCCTTACGTAACAGTGCGTTGGGTTGGTGGCACGCTAACCAACGTAGAAACCGTGAACCGCCAAATCAAGAAGCTCAAGGATTTAGAGCGCCGCATGGCTTCTGGTGAACTTGAAAATCGCTATTCTAAGCTTGAAGTTCAGAGGTTCCAGGAAGAAATTGACCTTCTCAATGAACGCTATGGTGGCATTAAGAATATGACCGAGCAACCGGCGGCTATCATTGTGGTTGATGCAATGGAAGACAAGAACGCTATTAAGGAAGCTAACGGTTTGCATATCCCAGTGTTTGCTTTGACTGATACAAATGTCGATCCGACTAATATTGACTATGTAATCCCTTGCAATGACGATTCGATCAAGGCAACCAAGTTGGTGCTTGATTATTTCGTGGCTGCCATTAAAGAGGGCAAGAAATAATTACCGTGAATAACCACTTTTGGCGAAAATTTACACGCACAATATTTATCATAAGGAGGCAAAAATGGCTGAAATAACAGTAGAACAGATTAAAAAATTAAAAGAGCTTTCTGGCGCTGGGTTAACTGATGCTAAAAAGGCGCTCGTAGAAGCCGATGGGGATTTTGACAAAGCGTTGGAGGCAATGCGCAAAAAAGGTTTGACTAAGGCAGAGAAACGCGGTGATCGCGAGACCCGTGAAGGCTTAATAGAGTCTTATATTCATGATGGACGTCTGGGGGCGATTGTGGAAGTAAACTGCGAAACCTCTTTCGTAGCAAAAACTGATGAGTTTAAGACTTTAGCCCACCAAATTGCGATGCAGGTGGCATCTATGGCGCCACTTTATGTGTCAGAAAATGACATCCCAGAGGAAGTACGCGCGGCTAAGATGAAAGAGCTAGAAGAAAACTTCAAAGGCCCAGAAAATATGAAGGAGCAAATCCTGGCTGGACAGGTAAAGAAGGCTTTTTCAGATAAGGTTCTAATGAATCAACCATACATCTTGGATGACTCAAAGACCGTAGAACAATTTATCAAGGAAGCGATTGCAAAAACTGGTGAAAACATCACCGTAAAGCAATTCAAGCGCATTGAGCTTGGCGTAACCGAGTAAAAAATAGCCCTGCGGGGCTATTTTTGTTATAATAATAGTATAAACAAGGAGTTATTATGTTTGACACCAAGGAAGAACGCAAAGCGATGGAAGAAGCGCTGGCACGATTTAATGATGAAATGAAGAAAGTACGTACGGGGCGCGCACATCCAGATATGTTATCCAGCATTAAGGTGGAGGCTTATGGTCAATTTATGCCGCTTAATCAAGTAGCCAATGTAACGGCAGCGGATGCCACGATGCTAGTGATTACACCGTTTGATCCATCCACGATTCAATCAATTGCAAGCGCGATTCGAGCCGATCAATCACTTGGTCTTAATCCGTCAGACGATGGACGAGTGATTCGGGTGCCAATTCCAGCATTGACGGAGGAACGTCGCAAGGAAATCGTTAAAAATGCCTCAGCTAAAGTAGAACAAGCTAAGGTGGCACTACGTAATATCCGTGAAGACGCACGTAAAGAATTAAAATCCGCCGAAGATTTGGGTGAAGACGTGAAAAAACGTGCCGAGAAAGAAATTGACGATTTAACTAAGGAATATAGTGATAAGATTGATGCAACTTTCAAGGCTAAATCTGACGAAATAATGAAACTATAATACCATTATATCATATTTTGGAGATTTAGTCAATGGTACTGAAACATTTGGGAATTATTGCTGACGGCAATAGAAGGTGGGCAAAAGAGCGAGGCTTGCCGACAATTGAAGGGCATAAGCGAGGGCTTGATGCGATTCAGGCGCTAACTGAAGCTGCCAGCAGAACTGAGGTTGAGTTTTTGACTTTTTATGTATTTTCGACTGAGAATTGGGGAAGAAGTGCAGATGAAGTGAGCTACATCATGAAATTAGCTGAAACCAGAATCCTAAAATACGCCGAAAAATTAAAGTCGAACAATGCAAAGCTGATAATTTTAGGCTCTAGAGAGAAAATCTCACCAACGCTGATTAGTGTGATTGAAAAAGCTGAACGCTTAACTAGCGATTGTACTGGCATTACAGTATGCTTCTGTTTTAATTATGGTGGTGAGCAAGAAATCGCCGATGCGGCAAGAATCGCAAATGAGTCGGATGGAGAGATTACGCCAGCAACTATCCGAAAACATCTTTATCATCCAGAAGTGCCAGACGTAGATATGGTAGTACGGACATCTGGGGAAGAACGCACTTCTGGTTTCATGCTTTGGCGAAGTGCTTATGCTGAGCTAATGTTTATAGAAAAATATTTTCCAGAAATGGGTAGTGATGATATTAAAATAATCTTAGAAGAATACGAAAAGCGTAACCGTAGATTCGGAAAATAATGTTATAATAGACAGTATGGATATATTTGTTGGTGTCGTCGTTGGCTTGGTAGTGCTGATGATTCTCGTGATCTTGCACGAGTTTGGGCATTTTATTGCAGCAAGAAGAAATGGCGTAAATGTATTAGAGTTTGGTATTGGCTTCCCGCCACGGGCGATAGCTTGGATTAAAGACGAGAAAACTGGGAAATGGAAACGATTCCCACGGAAAGATTGGCCGAAAGACAAAGCGGCTAAAGTAGTATATTCTAACGGAGATAAAACAATCGCCCAAAAGGGGATGGTTTTTAGTATTAACTGGTTGCCAATTGGCGGATTTTGCCAGATGGACGGAGAGTCGGCGGCGGACGAAAGAAAGGGGACGTTCGGAGCGGCGAGTTTTTGGAAAAAGACGAAGATTTTATTCGCTGGTGTGACAATGAACTGGCTCGCAGCAATTGTGATTTTGACGATTCTGGCCTGGGCGGGGATGCCGGACTTTTTGGACGGACAATTCACTGTGGCGGAGGATACGCGCGTTGAGTGGGTACCAGTACAGATTAAAGAAGTAGAATCTGATTCGCCTGCGTCTAAAGCGGGCCTTCAGGTTGGTGATTATATTTTATCAGTTAATGATGTGGGCATGAAATATGCCAGCGAGATTACCGATTACGATGCCAAGCATGCTGGCGAAACGGTGGTTTTTAAGGTTGCGCGTGGTATCAGCGAAAATTGCATTAAGCAGTCTAGTTGCATCAGTGGAGAGTGTGAGTGCTCTAAAGATTTAGAAATTATAGAAACGGACGTGGCGCTCAATCCGGCAAACGCGGAATATTTACTGGGTGTAAAGATGGAGACGTCACAGATGAAATCGTATTCGACTTGGTCGGCACCACTGGTAGGTATAGGGCTCACAGCGCAAATTACTGGACAGACCTTCAAGGGTGTTGGCGAGATGCTATGGAACTTGGTGCGTGGCGTAGGATCACTATTTAGCTTCGACTCAAATGTACGTGAAGAGGGGCAGGAAGCGATTTCAGCTGTAGGAGATTCGGTGTCAGGGCCGGTAGGTATTATTGGAGTGCTATTTCCGGCATTTACCTCAGCTGGACCGGCTAACCTAGCGTTTCTTGCGGCAATTATTTCGATTTCGCTCGCCTGCATGAACGTATTGCCAATACCAGCACTTGATGGTGGACGGTGGCTTCTAATCGCAATTTATAAACTACGCGGGAAGAAGTTGACTAAGGAAACCGAAGAAAAAATTGTCTCGCGAGCGTTTATTGTACTTCTGATTCTGATGTTTGCGGTAACAATACTTGATATTACGAGGTTCTTCTAGATGGTAGCACTTAGCATCTTGCTAATGTGCTTGTGGACTTTTTTGTCGGTAATTGCGACGCAATATGCGGTGGGATACATTATGGTTGCTATATTGGGTGCCAAAACTTTTGACAAACCGGTTTGGACGGCCGTTTATTCAGCGGTTGTTTATATTTTAGCGCTAGTACTAGTGATTGGTATGCCGGCTCTAATCAAAAAGAAACACGATAAGACCGAACAAAAGCAAAAGAACATTACAAAACAAAAAGCGGTGGTTAGACGGAAACTCATGTGTACAGAAACACGTATGGAGTTGGGGCTTTCGGGGCTCCCAACTTGGACTGATATTGGGTTAGCGCCGATTGGTTTTATCGTGTCGTTAGTGCTGGCGGCGGGGTTAGTGGCATTATTCACGCTGTTCCCGTGGTTCAATGCGGAAGAAGTGCAAAATGTAGGATTTAATGCCTACATGAGCGGTGGGGACAGAACCATAGCATTCATTATTCTTGTAGTGATGGCGCCAATCGCCGAGGAAATTATTTTTCGCGGATGGCTGTATGGCAAAATACGCGAGAAGCTAACTGGCAAAATGCCTGACGTGGCGGGGATGATCATTTCCATTTTGATAGTGTCGGTGTTGTTCGGTGTAGTACATTTACAATGGAATGTAGGAGTGAATGTATTTGCATTATCGGTAGTGCTTTGTGGTTTACGAGAGATTACGGGGACGATTCATGCTGGTATTTTGACCCACATGATTAAAAATGGAGTGGCGTTTTTTCTCCTATTCGTAGTGGGAATGGGATAGAAAAATCCACCTCATGAGAGGTGGATTAAAGGTACATGATTTACGGTTCGGCTTTCCAAGCCCTGATTTTGTCCTTGCAGTCCTCAAGCACGGAGCCGCGAAGACCCTCCTGGCAAGCGTAGTCAGTCAGGGAGATGCGCACTCTGGCATTGGCACGAGAAGTGTCGCGAAGATCGTGCAGGCTTTCACCGCGCTGATAGCGCATGGCCGTAACAGCATCCAGTTCCAGCATATCCCCATCTGTCATCTGATGCCAAATAGGATTAGTGGTACCGAGTTCCTGCCCCTGATAAAGGCAGATGCCCTGAGTACCACTGTCAAACATGAGGTCGAAAATCTGACGCGTAGACATCCCGGAGGCGGAAGTAAAGCGCGGCGAATCGTGCGACTCGAGGTCGAGCATGAATTTGGGATTCTTGACCGATGCTTCAATGCAATCAACCAGTAGGTCAAGGCCATGGTCTTCCAGAATAGCACCTTTCACGAGCGGGTTAAGGAAGAAATCAATGCAAGGAAGCTCTTCGGAGCACTTCTCGATGATGGTAGCTGGGGTAGAGTCAAAGAACTCCGCGATAAGTAACGGTTTTTTGCCGGCGACGGTCACAATATCTTCGGTGAAGATTGCTTTTATGACGTCATCCATGTCGTTGCGCCATAAAAGGTCGTCGATGTCAAGCGCGCCGGCGCTGAGATCCTTATTTAGACCCTGTGGGAAGTCGAGGCGAAAACCATCCACCCTGTGCTCCTGAAGCCAGAAATTGACAATATTACGAAATTCGTGCGTCAAATCCTGGTTCAGGTTGCCAGCCGGAAACCAGTTGAGGTCGGCCTGGTACTTGTGGAACAGGTGCAGGTAGTAGCCACGCTCCTCCTCTTCCTGGAAGGAGAAGCTGTGATATTTCTCCCAGGCAGGACCATCGTCAAAGAGATTATGCCACTCTGGACGATCTGCATCTGACCAACAATAGTAGCCGGGCTTATTCTGGAACCACGGGTGACCAATGGAAGTGTGATTCAATACCAGATCCATTATCACTCCGATGCCGAGAGAATGTGCGGTCGCTACGAAGGAGTCGAAATCCTCCATGGTGCCAAAGAGTGAGTCGATTGCTTTATAATCGCCCACATCGTAGCCGTAGTCAAAGCCAGGCGATGGATATACTGGGCAAAGCCAAACATAGTCGGCGCCCAGCTTAGCGATGCGATAAAGATGCTTCTTCATCTCCGCAATGCCATTCCATGTGCGGGGATTCATTTCGTAAACCAAAGTTTTTGCCATAATAAAATACCTCCCTGTTTTCGGCAAAATATAAAAAGTGCTAGGTATATTTTCATTATATCACATTTTATCTGAAAAGTCAATATAACCCCTGTTGCTTTGGTGTGTTATAATGGTGTATTATGAGACTATCTAAAACTTTTATTAAGACTTTGCGGACTGCGCCGAAGGATGAAACGGCTGCCAATGGTGCACTACTAACGCGTGCGGGATACATTCATAAGGAGATGGCAGGGGTGTATGACTTCTTGCCACTAGGACTTAGAGTGTTAGAGAATATCAAAAACATCATCCGTGATGAACTAAATAAATTGGGTTCCGAGGAAGTGTTGATGTCTTCTTTACAAAACCCAGAGCCGTGGGAAAAGACGGGGAGGTTTTCTGATCAGGAAGTAGATATTTGGTTCAAGACAGAACTGGCATCTGGCGGGGAATTAGGACTTGCGCCGACTCACGAAGAGCCAATGGTGAGTATGTTGAAGTCGTATATTTCAAGCTATAAAGATTTGCCGCTATCCGTGTATCAGTTTCAGACCAAGTTTCGAAATGAGCTAAGAGCTAAGTCAGGAATACTGCGTGGGCGCGAGTTCTTGATGAAAGATTTGTATAGTTTTCATGCTTCTGAGGAAGATTTGGACAAGTTTTATACAGAAGTAGAGGGAGCTTACGCTAAGATATTTGAGCGCTTAGGGCTTGGCGATGATACGTACGAGACGTTCGCGAGTGGGGGGATTTTCTCAAAATATTCACATGAATACCAGACACTACTTCCTGTAGGCGAGGATACCATATATTATAATAGTGATTATTCTACAGTGCTCAATAAGGAAGTCTACAATGACGAGGTATTGAAGGATTTGGGGGTAGCTGGTGAAAAATTCGAAGAGACGACTGCGGCAGAGGTAGGGAACATCTTTAAGCTGAAGTTTAAGTACTCGGAGCCGTTGGGATTGAAGTTTTCGGATGAGAACAACGAGATGAGGACGGTATATATGGGGTGCTATGGGATCGGTGTGTCGCGGGTAATGGGAGTAATTGCAGAGAAGTTCGCCGACGAGAAGGGATTAATATGGCCAGAAGCGGTAGCGCCATTTAAGTATTATCTGGTAGGGATTGGCGACAAAGGTCTTGCCGAAGCTGAGAAGTGGTATGCTGGACGCGAAGAATTAGTGTTATTTGATGATCGCGACGCAAGACCAGGGGAAAAGTTTGCAGACGCAGAGTTGATGGGGATTCCTTATCGTGTAGTGATTTCAGATAAGACCTTAGCAGAAAATGTCGCCGAAGTGACCAATCGTGCGACTGGTGAGGTAAAAAAGATTAAGTTATCCGAGCTATAATAGTTGTTAGGTATTGACAGCATAGCGGTTTAGTCATAAAATAGAAAAGTCTTAAAGTGGAGCCTATATGATAAAGAAAAATATCAGCCTGACTGCTGAGGGCAAAAAGGAACTTGAGCAGGAATTAGATGAGCTAATCAAGAGTCGCCCTGCAATTGCGGAGAAAATTGCGACGGCAAGGACATTTGGTGATTTGTCTGAAAATGAAGAATATAGTTCAGCGCGAAATGAGCAGAAGATGGCTGAAAGTCGCATCTTGGAGATTCAGGATATTTTGAAAAACGCTAAGATTATCCGCGGTGGTAAAAAAGACGCGGTGGCACTTGGTTCGCTAGTCACTCTTAACATGGGCGGACGCGAGGTTTCCTATACGCTTGTTGGTGCGACAGAAGCTAATCCATTGGAGGGCAAAATCTCAGACGCGTCACCAATTGGAAAGGCTTTGGTCGGGCGTAAAACGGGGGAGAGTTTTGAGTTTAACGGAAAGACCGTGAAGATTAAAGAAATCAAATAGCAATTTATAAAAATAGGGTGATTCTAAATTGGACTCGCCCTATTTTTTGTTCTAAAACATAATGGCGTTAGAGCCGGAACGCATATCAATACCATGGAGCTCGACTTGGGCGCTCTGCGAGCAATAATGAGAGCCATGCGATAAATTAAAATCAATTTTAAGATATGAATTAGCTGGAATCAGCCTGGCAGTAGATATGCATTGTTGCTCTTTGCCGGATTCAGTAGTGCAAGCCCGAAACTCGCCATCTTGATGAGTGAATGACAGAGTAAAGCTCTTTGACGCTAGCGCAATTTCTTCGGAAGCTCCGGCGATAGAGATAGTTTGGGCAGCCGAAGCTATTGAAGCTTCAATGGTTTTTAATAGCGATTGACCATTCCCATCAACGACATCAAGACTGATTGTGAACGCGCCAGATTCTGTTGGATGAGTGCCAATGCTAGATGCGTCAATATCCACTCGAAAGCTGAATGCTTCGTCGGTAGCTATTTTATCGTAATACGCACCTAGATTAACAGCACTACCAGTAGACCCGATGAGTCTAATTGAGGTACTATCTGGAAAAGTAACGTGCTGGCCAGCGTCCGGTTCGCAATTTATATAGTTAGGTTGCAAAAACTCTGGCGTAGCACCATTGCATGCATTCAGATATCCAGGATATGACACATCGCCATATTTATTCCATTCTACGTTGTCGAAGATGATTTCTGGTTCTTCTGGAAGCTCAGGATCTGGCTCTCCCGACGTAGACTCTGGCTCTAGGTTTAATACTAGGCAACGTAGCATTCTCCCATAAATAGTAATATCGGAATCATTCGGGCCAATTCTACCTCCATTGAGTGCATCGAAATTAATAAACCATGCACGTCCGTTGCCGTTGGATGTTCCTAGCCAATAATTACCGCTTTCAGCGAATAGACGAATCTCGCCATCCCAGTAGCCACTATATGTAAAATATACTGGCGCTTGATGAATGTTGCCATCCAGACCTGCAGTAAAATCTAGCCGCTTATTAAGATATGCAAATGAACCAAGCACATCTCTATCGCGTCCACTTTTAGGCAGGGTCCAGCCAGATGGACAGATTGAAGTATCCATGTCGTATTCCCCGTTTATGCCACCGTCGATAGATACCAAATCGTTGCCGGCCACGGATGCGGTCCAATTATAATAATTCCCAATATGATAATGTCTGTCATCGTTGCAGGTCGTGGTGTGATCTTCGATTGTTTCGCCGAGTTCAGTGACAATTGAACCGTCCCAACATATGTCACCCGGATCGTAAGATTCTGCAGCCGTTCTTGACCCGACCCAAGCAACATCATCCATACCATGAGTGTATTCCGCGACGGTCGGAGTCCAGTTTTCTTTGATGTCAGTGTCGGCTGGAGTGTAAGTACCACCTTTGACATCACCGATATTATGGTCTAGGTTCTGAGTCATCCAGACATTCCCGTCAGCGAGTTTAGCAACATAATACTGCTTATTGTCGCGGGAATCATATAGTTGATATTGCTCATCTTGAGCCATTGAATCAAAAATCGATATTCTATTAGCGGCATTAATATCCTGCATACAAACAATTTCGGAAATTGTGGCGCCTGATGGATTACATTGTAATTGTGATGCATCCGACACTACGTTTGCTACTGCGATATAATTAATAGTGCCAGTATACTCACTAGGCTCTAGCTTATCGTTGACATTGATACCATACCATACAGTGGTAACATCATTGGCTGGAGTAGCAGTGCTAGTTGTCTTGATGACAGTTGCGGCAGTTTCGGAATCAGAGATGGCACGCCAAACTTTAGAGGACGAGTCCGTAGGCGCAGTAGTGGCTAAGCCCCATGTGTTAGGAGAAAGGACAGTTGGCTCAGTATTGTCCATAGAAAGACCCGAGATCTTGGTAGCAATAGAATCGTCTGGTGAAACTAAATCTTTACTTGCAGCATAGACGCCTAATGTATATCCGGCTGTAGTGGCAGAGGTAACTGTCACGTTACTAGAAACAGCAGTGACAGTATCGTCGCTATTTAACTCGGCAGTGATGGAAATTGGTTCAGCAGAAATAGTAAGAGCATTAGTGGTCGCTTGAGCAGTTTTTTGATTGTTGCTAAAATACTGGTCAGCAATTGGGATAAGAATTGAGGCTAATATTATACAAATGGAAAAGCTGAGTGCGGTTTTGGTTTTTGAGTGAATAGCAAATCGATTATAACGACCGGAATGTTTTTTGCGTTTTGCCCTTTTAATGACAGCGACGATTACTAAAGTAAAAATGATGGCAATCGCAGCAAATGAGCTTGCTAATAAACCGTAATTAATGCCCCCAGTGGCATTATCGGAATTTAACATTATAAATGAGCCAGTATCTGGTACGCCGATGGACTGCTCGGTGAGTTTAACCTTAATATCACTCATGTTGACCTTTCTAAATGTTTCTTTTTATATGCATAACCTTTATGTTTATGATTTTACCCCCCCCCCGCGCGAAAGTCAATACTTTTTTGTCATTTTATGTTATAATTTTTTCATGTTACTTGAAGACTACCGAAACGAAAGATTGAAAAAGTTAGAAGAGCTACGGGCGAGAGGAATTGAGCCTTATCCCTCTAAGTCGGGGCGCAACACAAAAATTATAGAAGTGGTGAATCATTTTGATGAAAAACAAGGGCAAGAAGTGTGCGTGGCGGGACGTATCGTGGCGATTCGGTCGTTTGGAAAGTTGGTGTTCTTAAAGCTAAGGGACATGACTGGTGAGGTGCAGATATTCATGAAGGCAGTACCGGAAGAAACCCCTGAGGGGATGCTTGGCGCAAAGGATACAAGGTTGTTGGATTTAGGAGATTTTATAGAGGCGACTGGTATCGTAGATAAATCGCAGACAGGGGAGATTTCAGTGTTTGCGAATTATGTAAGGCTACTTACCAAGTCACTAAGGCCACTGCCAGAAGTATTTACGAACAAAGAAGAGCGGTATCGTCGTCGCTATGTAGACATGAATGTGAATCCAGAAGTGCGCGAAAGGTTGGTGCGACGGTCGAAATTCTGGCAAGCGACGCGTGATTTCATGAATAAACATGGGTTTATCGAAATCAACGTGCCGGTACTAGAACATACGACGGGCGGAGCAGACGCTACACCATTTACGACACACATGAACGCCTTGGATGAAGATTTTTACCTTCGTATTTCACATGAGCTGCCACTCAAGCGGTTGCTCGGTGGTGGATTTGAAAAAGTTTATGACATCGGGCCGAGATTCCGGAACGAGGGTGTAGATGATGAGCATTTGCCAGAACATATCGCATTTGAAGCCTATGCGGCATACGAGAACTATGAAGATGGAATGAAGTTTTATGAGGAGATGATGAAGTATGTCTGCCGAGAAACTTGGGGGACGCTCAAATTCAGCGTGGGTGGCTTTGAAATTGACCTAGATTGTGAGTGGCCACGCTATAAATATGCGGATTTGCTGCGCGAAAAGTACAATGTGGATGTATTCAATCCTGACCGCGAACAGCTAATAGAAATTTTACTAAAGAATTGGGGAGCGAAAGATTTAAAGCAAGAGGAATTCGTGCGAAAGCTAGAGAACACCACAACGCCGCATTTGATTGATGATGTTTGGAAGCTTATTCGCAAAACTTCGGCGGGTCCATATTGGGTAATTGAAGAGCCGCTTAGCTTGTCGCCACTTGCCAAGAAATCCACCGAGAATCCTTTGGTGACCGAGCGATTCCATCCAGTAATTGCTGGGACGGAAATGGGTAATGGCTTTTCAGAGCTCAATGATCCATTGGATCAATTGGAACGCTTTAAGGAACAGCAGGCAGCGCGTGATGCCGGAGACGAGGAAGCTCAAATGCTTGACATGGACTTCGTAGAAATGCTTGAGTATGGTATGCCGCCGGCTTGCGGTTGGGGCAATTCAGAACGGAATTTCTGGCTCTTAGAGGGCGTCTCTGGACGCGAGGCGGTGCCGTTCCCGTTAATGAAAAGAAATTAAAATTCTATTACTTTCATGCGAGAATGAGAACCGCGAATGATGCGGATGGTAGTTTTGGCAACTTTAAAATGTTTAGATAAAAGTTTGAGTAGAGCCTCGTTAGCCTCGCCGTCATGCGCCTTGGCACGAAGATAAACAGTAAAAGAATTATCGTCAGTTTTGGTGATTTTTTCTTGGCTGCTACCGGGCTTTACAGTTATATGATAGATAGACATCTTACATTCATTCTACCATATATTATATATAGTGACCACCTCAATACCAGAAACAAGTTCGTGATTTTATGTTATAATATTTTTATGTCAAAGTTCAAGTTAGTTTCTAAATACCAGCCTACTGGCGATCAGCCGTCTGCAATTCGGCAGCTGACGGATGGGATTTTGGCGGGCGTAAAGGAGCAGACACTACTTGGTGTAACTGGATCTGGCAAGACTTTTACCATGGCCAATATTATCCAGAACGTCCAGAAACCGACTTTGATTTTGGCACACAATAAAACCTTGGCGGCACAATTATATTCAGAATTTCGGGATTTCTTCCCGGAAAACGAAGTGCATTATTTCGTTTCATATTTTGATTATTATCAGCCAGAAGCGTATATTGCTTCAACGGATACATATATCGAGAAAGATTCGGCAATTAACGATGAGATAGACCGGCTACGGCACGGGGCAACGGAAGCGCTGTTGACTCGGCGAGACGTAATTGTGGTTGCTTCGGTTTCTTGTATTTATGGTATCGGTTCACCAAAAAACTATTTAGAGATGTCGTTTGAAATATCCAAAAACGACAACATAAACCAGATGGATTTCATTAAGAAATTAGTGTCTATCCAATATCATCGAAATGACCTAGCTTTTGAACGAGGAAATTTCCGGGTGATGGGTGATACGATAGATTTATTCCCAGCTAATGGTGAGTATGCTTATAGGTTTGAATTTGGTTTTGATACACTTGAAGAAGTGAAAATTGTAGATCCGCTAACTTTTGAAGTGCGAGAAAAGCCAGAGAGTATACATATCTTTCCGAATACACATTACGCTACTCCGACGGACCAACTAGAGCGAGCGCTTAAGACAATCCGGGCGGAGTTTGACGAAAGATTAGCGTATTTTCAAAAGCACGAAAAATTCTTGGAAGCACAAAGGCTGTCACAACGCACTAAATATGACCTAGAAATGTTAGCCAGCACGGGTTTTGTGAAGGGAATTGAAAATTATTCACGACATCTAGACGGACGCCGCGCAGGAGAACCACCTTCTACGCTACTTGATTTCTTCCCGGATGATTTCTTGCTGATTGTAGATGAGTCACACATGACTTTGCCACAGGTGCGTGGAATGTATAATGGTGACCATGCACGAAAATTGACATTGGTAGATTATGGTTTTAGATTACCTTCCGCCTTAGACAATAGACCTTTGACTTATGGTGAGTTCCAGGCACACATCAACCAAGCGGTTTATGTGTCGGCGACACCAGGAGAATACGAGCTTGAGCATTCACCGGAACCGGCTCAGCAGGTTATCCGCCCGACTGGACTGCTAGACCCAGAGATAGAAGTCCGTTCATCAGATGGACAAATTGATGATTTAATGGAAGAAATAGACCAAAGAATCGCAAAAGGTCAAAGAACACTTATTACCACGCTCACGAAGCGAATGGCAGAAGATTTGACTGATCATTTGAAAGAACGCGGCGTAAAAACCGCTTACATTCATTCCGATATTGACACTTTGGAACGCGGAGATATTTTACGAGATTTAAGAGCAGGGGTATATGATGTGTTGGTGGGAATTAACTTGCTGCGTGAAGGTTTGGATTTGCCGGAAGTTTCACTAGTCGCAATACTAGATGCGGATAAAGAGGGATTTTTGAGATCAGAGTCGGCATTAATTCAGACGATTGGGCGGGCGGCGCGACATGAAGAAGGCAAGGTGATTATGTATGCAAATTTCATTACAGAGAGTATGGAAAAGGCAATCACGGAGACCAATCGTCGGCGCGAAATACAAAAAGAATATAATTTAGAGCATGGCATCACCCCACATTCAGTAGTAAAAGAAATCTCGGCAGGACTACGTGCGATTATCCCAGAAAAAGAAGTAGAAAATAAATTAGACATCAAGCGAATACCGAAAGATGAATTGCCGAACCTTATTAAGACGTTGTCGTCGGAAATGCAATTAGCCGCGGCGAACTTAGAATTTGAACGTGCGGCGCTACTTAGGGACGAAATAGAAAAAATTAAAGAATACTTAGTAGGGAAGTAATTGACCTGGCTAATTTGTAATCTTGTATTTTTGAAACGGTTATGGCATAATAGATATATATGAGTGGGCAATTAAATTATGCAGCTTTAGAAAAAATTCGCCGACGAATTCGTGCTTGTGATTATCTGTCAGTAGCGCAGCTATATTTGCGTGATAATTTCTTATTGCAACGTCCACTAGAAAAAAACGATATTAAACCGAGATTGCTCGGTCATTGGGGCACTTGCCATGGAATCAACGTAGCATACGCAAATTTGAAGAGTTTTTTTGAAGAAGATCCGAATTTTAGTTTTGTGCTAGGTCCGGGGCATGGATTTCCGGCATTGCAAGCGAATCTATTTATTGACCAAGAATTAGCCAAGATAGACGAAATGGCAACACCTGGCTATAATGGTATTAGCTACATTTGCCGGAATTTTTCGTGGCCAGACGGGTTTCCGTCTCACGCTAGTCCGATTACTCCAACCATTATTACAGAAGGCGGTGAGCTTGGCTACGCTCTAGCCAATGCCTATGGCGTAGCGTTGGGACATCCGGAAAAAACCTTGGCGGTGCTAATTGGTGATGGCGAGTTGGAGACGGCTACGGCAATAGATTCGTTAAACTTGCGCAATATCTTGGCTGGGTCGAACAATGGAAAAGTATTACCGATACTCCACCTTAACGGCTATAAGATTTCGGCGCCGTCGCTGTATGCGAGAAAATCTGAACGAGAGCTGAATGAAATGATTCGAGGTTTTGGTTTTTCGCCGATTTGGATTTATGGCAGTGATCCGGAAGAATTTCAGAAAGCGTTACGACAAGACGCAGAATCACCATTTTATATTTTGCGCACGGCAAAAGGTGAGACTGGGCCGAATCTTTACCATGAAGCACATCAAATTCCACTGAAAGAGCCTGCGACGAACGACGCGGAGCTAAAAGAACTGGATGAGTGGATGAGAAGCTATCATTTTGAAGAGTTATTTAATATGGAGAAAGGATTTGCGCTATGATTGAACGAGTGGAACGACCTGGCGAGGACTACTATTCATCAGCCGAACGAATCGGTGAGTTGCTTGCAGAAACAATGCGCGAGAATCCGTATTTTTATTTCTTTTCGCCAGACGAAACGACATCTAATAAGTTTACAGCGATTTTTGACGTGGAAAAGCGCGCGTGGGGAGATTTACCAATCAAGGCTTGGGATTTGCCCGAAGGAGAAAATGGACGCATTGTAGAAATGTTATCTGAAAATGTATTGTTCTCGGTGATGACTGGACACCTAATGAATGGAGAACATGCAATGATGGGAAGCTACGAAGCTTTCTTTCCAATTATCACGGCGCAGCTTTTGCAACAAATTAAGTTTATTAAACAAGCTAAAGCGGTAAATTGGCGCGAACCAATGCCGGCCGTAAATTTGCTATCTACATCAACTTGCTGGCGACAAGATCATAATGGGTTCACACATCAATCTCCTGCACTAATCTCCACATTGTTGTCCTCGCCATCCAATCTGGCGAACTGCATTTTCCCAGTCGACGATGTCGCGGCAGAGGAAGCATACAATTTCATGTTATCTTCTAGGAATGTTGTAAATCTTACAACATTTAACAAAAACCCAGTGCCTAGATATATTGATTCGCACCATGCGAAATATCAATTTGATAATGGCGGGGCTTCAGTATACCAGTTTGCTTCGGACGAAAATCCGGACATCGTTTTCACAGCAGCTGGCGACATCGTAACGCACGAAACCCTGCAAGCAGTTAATATTTTGCGTAAAGATTTGCCCGGGTTAAAAATGTGCTTTGTTGGCATCAATGCGCTTTCATATCGTGCAATTGGCACGACGGAAAATAAGTTACCTCGCGAAAAGTTTTTAGAAATGTTTGGTGAAAAAGGACCGATTATCGCTAATTTTCATGGTTATCCTGAGACATTAGAAAACATTTTAGAAAACTACACCGAAAGGAGAAGATTGCGCGTGCATGGATTCATTGAGGAAGGTTCCACAACAACGCCTTTTGAAATGTTGAGGCGGAACGGTGCGTCGAGATATGACATCGCAATTGACGTAGCTAGAATGCTTGGGCAAAGTAGCTTGGTGCATAAATATCAGGATATTTTAGCATCTAATCATAAACACGCTATTCAATTTGGTGAAGATTTGATAAAATAGCATTATTATGGAATTATTTATATTGTTGGTGGTACTCGCGATTTTTGTCGAGACAAATGTATTAGTGTTTAGGAAATATAAATCTAGCTTCA